>NZ_FMTK01000019.1:0-134098 GCF_900100025.1 Pseudomonas sp. NFACC56-3
GCTGCCTTGGTGTTGGGGAGCGCTTCCAGTCGATCTGTTTCTGCGTGATAAATCACCAACTCATCTTTGGCGACATCAACACCCACGATCGGCTTTGCGACAGAAACCGGCATTGCCATTGAAAATCCTCCGGGCTAAGGTTTGAACACTTGAAGGGTTCACCCAGAGGCGCAGGCTTGTTCCTATCGTCGGTCTAGGCCAGATGCATTCTTTATCGGCGCTTGGGTGAAAGGAGGAGGGGTGAAATCTCCCACGGTCTGTACTGCGGCTAACAGTCAGAATCGAGCTTTGTCCCTCCTCCCCCCTTCAAGTCCTACCATACAAGCGAGCTTGCTCGCGATGGCGTCAGCCGGAACGCCGCCTTACTTGTCCTGGAACTCCGCCGCGCGCTTGGCCACGAATGCTGCCATGCCTTCTTTCTGGTCCTGCGTCGCAAACGCGGCGTGGAATACCCGGCGCTCGAAACGTACGCCTTCGGACAGGCTGACTTCAAACGCGCGGTTGACGCTTTCCTTGACCATCATGCTGATGGGCACCGACTTGGAGGCGATCAACGCTGCGGTTTTCAGCGCATCGTCCAGCAGTTCATCGGCCGGCACGATCCGCGCGACGATGCCGCAGCGCTCGGCTTCTACCGCGTCGATAAAGCGCCCGGTCAGGCACATTTCCATGGCCTTGGCCTTGCCCACCGCCCGGGTCAGGCGCTGGGTGCCGCCCATGCCCGGCAGCACGCCGAGGTTGATTTCCGGCTGGCCGAACTTGGCATTGTCGCCGGCCAGGATGAAGTCGCACATCAACGCCAGCTCGCAGCCACCGCCCAAGGCAAAACCGTTCACCGCCGCGATGATCGGCTTGCGACGGTTGGCCACGCGGTCACTGTCGCTGAACAGGTCGTCCAGGTAGATCTGCGGGTAGGTCAGCTCAGCCATTTCCTTGATGTCGGCACCGGCGGCGAAGGCTTTCTTCGAGCCCGTCAGCACGATGCAGCCGATCTTCGGATCCGCCTCCAGGCTGTCCAGCGCCTGGTTCAGCTCGCTGACGATCTGCGCATTCAAGGCGTTCAAGGCCTGGGGACGGTTGAGGGTGATCAGGCCGACGCGGTCCTTGATCTCCAATAAAATCGTTTCGTAGCTCATGCAGGACTCCTGTTCAAAGATTGCGCGAAATGACCATGCGCTGAATGTCGCTGGTGCCTTCGTAGATCTGGCAGACCCGCACGTCGCGGTAGATGCGTTCCAGCGGGAAGTCGTTGAGGTAACCGTAACCGCCCAGGGTTTGCAACGCCATGGAGCAGACTTTTTCAGCCATTTCCGAAGCGAACAACTTGGCCATGGACGCCTCCACCAAAGCCGGCTGGCCACTGTCCCGCAGGGCGGCGGCGTAGTGCACCATTTGCCGGGCCACGGCGATCTGGGTCGCCATGTCAGCCAGGCGGAACGCCACGGCCTGGTGCTCGATGATCGGCTTGCCGAAACTGAAGCGTTCCCGGGCATAGTCCCGGGCCGCTTCGAACGCGGCCCGGGCCATGCCCACCGCTTGCGCCGCGATGCCCACCCGTCCGCCTTCCAGGTTCGCCAGGGCGATCTTGTAGCCCTCCCCCTCCTCGCCCAAGCGATTGCCCACCGGCACCTTCACCTCTTCAAAGAGGATCTGGCAGGTGTCGGAGGCATGCTGGCCGAGTTTGTCCTCGACCCGCGCCACGCTGTAGCCCGGCGAATCGGTCGGCACGATGAACGCACTGATGCCACGCTTGCCGGCGCTCGGATCGGTCACCGCAAACACAATGACCACCCCGGCGTTCTGCCCGGAGGTGATGAACTGCTTGCAACCGTTGAGCACGTAATGATCGCCCTCCAAGCGCGCCCGCGTCTTCAGGCTGCTGGCGTCCGAACCGGCCTGGGGCTCGGTCAGGGCAAACGCGCCGAGCATGGCGCCGCTG
Organism: Pseudomonas sp. NFACC56-3; assembly: GCF_900100025.1. Taxonomy (NCBI): domain Bacteria; kingdom Pseudomonadati; phylum Pseudomonadota; class Gammaproteobacteria; order Pseudomonadales; family Pseudomonadaceae; genus Pseudomonas; species Pseudomonas sp. NFACC56-3. Next base: position 1,940 of record NZ_FMTK01000019.1, read on the forward strand.
GCCAGGGGCGTGAGGAATGTCGCCTTCTGCTCTTCGTTGCCGAACTTGAGGATCGGCACGCAGCCCACCGAGTTGTGCACGCTCATGATGGTCGAGCAGGCGCCGTCGCCAGCGGCGATTTCCTCCAGGGTCATCGCATAGGCCAGGTAACCGGTGTCGCAGCCGCCCCACTGTTCCGGCACCAGCATGCCGAAAAAGCCCAGCTCGGCCATTTCAGCGATGGCTTCCCGGGGGAAACGGTGCTCGCGGTCCCATTCGGCGGCGAACGGTTTCAGGCGGTCCTGGGCGAACTGCCGGGCCATGTCGCGGATCTGGGTCTGTTCTTCAGTCGGGAGCATGGTGGTTCCTTAATACAGGCATTCAACGGCCATGGCCGTGGCTTCGCCGCCGCCGATGCAAATGGCCGCAACGCCGCGCTTCAAGCCCTTCTGGCGCAAGGCCGACAACAGGGTTACCAGGATCCGCGCGCCAGACGCGCCAATCGGGTGGCCCAGCGCACAGGCGCCGCCGTGAACGTTGACCTTGTCATGGGCGATTTCCAGCTTGTCCATGGTCACCAGCCCTACCACGGCAAAGGCTTCGTTGACTTCGAACAGGTCGACTTGGTCCAGCGTCCAACCGGTCTTTTGCATCAGTTTCTTCACGGCACCGATCGGCGCGGTGGGAAACAGGCTCGGGGTATCGGCGAACGCTGCATGACCGTGGATCACCGCCAGCGGCTTGAGGCCACGTTGGACCGCTTGGCTCTGGCGCATCAGCACCAGGGCAGCGGCGCCATCGGAAATGGAGCTGGAGTTGGCCGCCGTCACCGTGCCGCCCTCGCGGAACGCCGGCTTGAGCGAGGCGATCTTGTCGATCCGCGCTTTGGGTGGCTGCTCGTCGTGGCGAATGGTCACTTGTTCCTTGCCTGCCATGACCTGCAACGGCACGATCTCGGCGTCGAAACGGCCGTCCTTGATCGCCTGCTGGGCGCGGGTGGTGGATGCAATGGCGAAGGCGTCCTGGGCCTCGCGACTCAGGCCATTGGCCTCGGCGCAATCTTCGGCGAAGGTGCCCATCAGCCGACCTTTGTCGTAGGCGTCTTCCAGGCCATCGAGGAACATGTGGTCAAGCACCCGGCCATGGCCCATGCGATAACCGCCGCGGGCGCGATCCAACAGGTATGGGGCGTTGGACATGCTCTCCATGCCGCCGGCCACCACCACCTCGGCGCTGCCGGCGATGAGCATGTCATGGGCCAGGATCGCCGCTTCCATGCCCGAACCGCACATCTTGTTGAGGGTGGTGCAACGGGTCGACTTGTCGAGCCCGGCCCCCAGCGCGGCCTGACGTGCCGGTGCCTGGCCCTGGCCAGCGGCGAGCACGCAACCGAACAGCACTTCTTCAACCGCACCCGGCGCGATACCGGCCCGCTCCACGGCGGCCTTGATGGCGGCGGCACCGAGTTGCGGCGCGGTGAGGCTTTTCAGTTCGCCCTGGAAACCGCCCATGGGGGTGCGGACGGCACTGACGATGACAATAGGATCGTTGGACATCATGAATCCTCCTTACTTATTTGGCTGCCATACGCAAGGCACCGTCGAGACGGATCACCTCGCCGTTGAGCATGCTGTTCTCAATGATATGCCTGACCAGCGCCGCGTACTCGGAAGGTTTCCCAAGGCGCGGCGGAAATGGCACACCGGCGGCCAGGGAATCACGCACCTCGGGCGTCATGCCGGCCATCATCGGGGTTTCGAAAATCCCCGGGGCAATGGTCATCACCCGGATACCGAAGCGCGCCAGCTCACGGGCGGCCGGCAACGTCAGGCTGGCGATGGCGCCTTTGGAGGCCGCGTAGGCGGCCTGGCCGATCTGGCCGTCGAAGGCCGCTACCGAAGCGGTATTGATGATCACCCCGCGCTCGCCGTCGGCGTTGGCCTCGGTTTCGGCAATGGCCGCGGCCGCCAGGCGCAGCAAGTTGAAGCTGCCGATCAGGTTGACGTTGATCACCTGGCTGAAACTGTCCAGCCCGTGGGGGCCGTTCTTGCCGAGGATTTTTTCGCCGCGCACGATACCGGCGCAATTCACCAGGCCATTCAGACCACCGAACGCCGTGACCGTGGCCTTGACCGCCGCGTTAGCCGCCGCTTCGTTGCTGATATCGGCCACCACGCTCTGGCAACCCAGCTTTTGCGCCTGGGCGGCCACGGCGTCGGCGTTGAGGTCCACCAGCATCACCTTGGCGCCGGCCTTGACCAGCATTTCAGCGGTGGCCGCGCCGAGGCCGGAAGCGCCGCCGCTGACGAGGAAAATCTTGTTGTCGATCTGCATCATGGTTTCCTTGGGTTCAAGCTGAAACGTTCTGCGCCGCGGCTTCTTGGGCCTTGGCGATTTCCTGGTTGCGCAAGATAAAGCGCTGCAACTTGCCGCTTGGGGTTTTCGGCAAGTCGCTGACAAATTCGATTTCACGGGGATAGGCATGGGCCGCCAGGCGCTTGCGCACATGCAGGCGCAATTCCTCGGCCAGCTCCGGTGAGGCGCGATATTGGGGGCTGAGCACCACGAAGGCCTTCACCAACTCGGTGCGCTCCGGATCAGGCTTGCCGATCACCGCCGCCTCCACCACGGCCGGGTGTTCGATCAGCGCGCTTTCCACGTCGAACGGACCGACCCGGTAGCCGGAGGTGGTGATCACGTCGTCGCTGCGACCGACGAAGCTGATGCTGCCATCCGGATTCAGCTCCACGGTGTCGCCGCTCAAGTAGTAGTCGCCAACGAAGGCCTTGGTCGGCGCACCTTCGTAACCGGCGAACCAGCACATGGGCGACTGGCTGCGGTCCACCGCGAGAATGCCCGGCTGGCCCACGCCCAGTTCGCGTTGCTCTTCATCCAACACCACGATCCGGTGGCCCGGCGAGGCGAAACCGGCCGCCCCCAGGTGCACCGGGTGTTCCAGCCCGTGGTGGTTGCACAGCACCATGCCCAGTTCGGTCTGGCCGTAATGGTCGTGGATCACCACGTTCAAGTTGTCGGCGAACCAGCGGATCACCTCGGGGTTCAATGGCTCACCGGCACTGCTGACGATGCGCAGCTTGCCCTTGATCGAGCGGGCAAACTGCTCGCCCCCGGCGATCAACAGGCGATAGGCCGTGGGCGAGCCGGTCAGGTTGGTGATGCCGTATTTGTTGATGATCCGGCAGGTGCTTTCCAGGGTGAACGGGCCATCGTAGAAGGTAATCGGATGCCCCATGGCCAGCGGCCCGGTCACGCCAAAATAAATGCCGTAGGCCCAACCCGGGTCGGCGACGTTCCAGAAGGCGTCTTCAGGGCGCAGGTCCACCGCGTCACGGGTGTAGCTCTGGAACGCCACGATGGCCTTGAGCGGCACCGACAGCGCCTTGGCAGGTCCCGTGGTGCCGGAGGTGAACATCAGCAGGAACGGATCTTCGCCGGTGAGCATCAGCGGTTCGCACTGGCCGGACTGGTTCGCCACTTCGGCCCAGAAACTGTAGTCGCCCCGCACGATGCCCTGGCCCTTTTCGCCGCCGACCGTGACGATGGTGGGGCAACCGGCGACTTCATTGAGCTTGGGACGGTTGACCGCGTCAGTCACGACGATCCGCGCCCCCGAGCTGCCGAGGCGGTGCTCGATGGCCTTGGGCCCGAACGCGGTGAACAGCGGTTGATACACCGCCCCGATACGCCAGGTGGCGAGTACGACGATCAAGAGGTCCGCGGTGCGCGGCAGCAGGCCGGCCACTCTGTCGCCCTTGCCGATACCTTGGGCACGCAGGAAATTGGCGAACCGCGCGGCGTTGTCCTGCAGGTCACAGTAAGTCCAGGTGGCTTCGCTGCCGTCACGGCCCTCCCAGAACAAGGCGATGCGACCCGGCAACGCATGCCGGTCGCAACACTCGACACAGGCATTGAGCGCCTCGAGCGAGCCGTGCAGCGCGGCGTTGACGGTTTGCAGGTAATCGAACTGTGACGTGGCGGACGAATAATCGCGCATGACCAGAATCCCTCTGTACTTTTTATTGGTTGGGGGAACCGTGAAGAGCAGGTAAATACTCGCGCCGAAGGGCGGTGGCGGCAATGGTCAAAGCCATCAAGTTGCTTGACTGGTTTGGCCATGGTTCGAGGGATGTGTTGCCGGTCAGGCCCCTGTGGCGAGGGAGCTTGCTCCCGCTGGGCTGCACAGCAGCCCCAAAGCATTCAACTCAATTAGCCTGACACACCAGGTTGTGCGGTTCTGGGGCCGCTTCGCGCCCCAGCGGGAGCAAGCTCCCTCGCCACAGGGGAGTTTTCAGCCACTACAAAGGATGCGCCCATGTGAACGAATAAACCTTCTCCGGCGCCGGGGACTGGCAGCGCTGGTTGTCCGCGTCAGGCCCCACCAGGAACCATTCGGCCCGCGAGGTATCGCCGACCCGGTGCGCCTTTTGCGGGTCGTAGCAACGCGCCAGGTCCCGCGCGGGCACCAAGGCAAAGGCCTGCGGGTGGCCACGTAGCCAGGTGGCGGATCGTTCCAGGGATTGGCGGTCATGAAAGCCAAAATGCACGATGGGCTGCTGGGCGAACAGCCAATGACCCTCGCGCCACCCGACGAGCACCAACTCGGCATTTGAAGTCAGCCCCGCGACATCACGCATCAAGGTCTGGTGGGGGTTGATGCCTTCGCTGTGGGGCTCGATGAAGCCGCGCACAAACCAGGCGCACAACCACACCACCGTCAACCCGGCGAATACCACCCTGCCCCTCGGACGCCGACTGAACCAGCGTCGCAGCATCCACGGCACAAGCGGTGCCACCAGCAGGATCAAGGCCGGCAACGCGGGAAAGATATACAGCTTGCGCTTGCCACTGCTCAGGCTGAAGAACAACAACACCAGCAGCACCCACCCCAGCAGCACCAGCACGCGACCATCATGCTTGAGCAACTGCCTGCGCCAGGCCGGCACCAGCCATGGCAGCATGAAAAAGATCGGCAGCCAGTATTTCGGTATCACCTGGACGAAGAAATACCAGAAGGGTTCGCGGTGCTCCCAGGCGTTGGCATAACGCCCCGCCGTCTGCTTCAGCAGGATTTCCTGGGCGTACGCCAGGCTGTCGGGGCTGCCCTGCCACACGATCAGCAGCAAAGGCCCAAGCCACAGCGCGATGGCGGCCAGCGCCACAACCAGCCCCAGCCACCAGGCCCCCGCCTTCCCCGGCATGGACACCAGGCCTTTCCAGCCTCGACGCACTCCATAGGCGTAGGGAATCAGCATCAACACCGGCAAAAAACCCACGCCTTTACTGATCACCCCCAGCCCCATCGCCGCACAGGCCACGTAATACCAGCGCCACGCCGGGCCGAGCATCAAATGCCGGCACAAGCCATAGATTCCCAGGATGGTCCAGAGCGCAAGAAAACCATCGATCTGCCCGGTGCGCAGGATGCTGTAGGTCTGGTAAGTGGCGAGAAACAAGAGCGCGGCGATCCTTCCCACGCGTCGCCCCCACAAGCGCCGGCCCAGGTCATACAGGCATGCCGTGGTAACGGCGCCGGCCAACAGCGCGGGCAGGTACAGGGCGACTTTCGGCAGGTGGGTCAATTGCACGAACGACGCCACCGCCCACATGAACAACGGCGGCTTGTCGGCGTAGATTTCCCCGGCGCGGTGGGGAATGAACCATGAGCCGTTCTGCAGCATCTCCAGGGCAACGCCGAGGAAGCGCTCTTCATCGACGTTCATCGGTTGGCGCCAACCCAGGCCGGCGCCCACCATGATCAAGGCCAATACCACCAGCGCCAGAAGCTCCAGTCGCGAGGAAGACAATCGTATCCGCACCGTCTCAGCCCTTCTCGGCCAGTTCGCGGTTTTCCTGCTCGTGGTGCTTGGCGATCAACTGCAAGTTGCGCAGGTAAACGATGAAGCCGAAGGACTGGCCGACAATGAACACCGGGTCTTCACGGTAAATGGCGTAGGCCAGCAACAGCGCGCTACCGACGATGCTCAAGTACCAGAAACCCACGGGTATCACGCTGCGCTTCTTGTACTCGCTGTACAGCCATTGCAGGGCAAAACGCCCGGTGAAGGCCAACTGGCCGCCGAAGCCAACGGCCAGCCATATCGATTCTCTGCCCATGTCACACCTCGGTTTCTTGTGCGTTGATATCCAGGCGGGTGCGTCTTATCAACCACCACACCCCGAACAGATCGACAATGCCCACCAGCGCCCGGTCGAGGTTGCCGTAGTTGGACACCCCGACCCCGCGCTCACGGTGATTCACCGGGTGAACCAGCATCCGGCCGTTGTGCCGACGGATCAGCGCCGGAATGAAGCGATGCATGTGATCGAAATACGGCAGGCGCAGAAACGCCTCGCGCTCGATCAACTTGATGCCGCAACCGGTATCGGGCGTCTGGTCCTTGAGCAGACTGGCCCGCAGTTTGTTGGCGAACCGCGAGGCCCAACGCTTGCTCGCCGTGTCCCGGCGGTTGACGCGATGCCCTGCCACCAGCTTGACACCGGCGAACGTCCCCTCCGAACCGCGCACCAGGTCGAGCATCTTTGGCAGGTCGGCCGGGTCGTTCTGCCCGTCGCCATCGAGGGTTGCCAGCCAATGCCCGCGGGCCACTTCAGCGGCGTGGTAGATCGACGTGCTCTGCCCGAGGGAACGGGCGTGGCTGAGCACCCGCAACTGGCGATAGCCACTGCCTTGCAACGCCCGCAGTTCAGCGGCGGTGGCGTCTGTGCTGCCATCGTCGACCACGATGACTTCGAAGGCCTCGTCCACCAGCGCCGCCCGCACTTCTTCCAGCAGAGGAATGAGGTTGCCGGCTTCGTTCTTTGCCGGAATCAGGACCGACACATAAAGGGTTTCGTGCATGACGCTCCAGTAAAAAAGCTGAGGGGTTAAACGCGGTAATACGCGCGGTACCAATCGACAAACGACTGCACGCCGACGGGCACCGCGACCTGCGGACGAAACCCTATGTGGCCCTCCAGCTCGCGCGTGTCCGCCCACGTGTCGACCACGTCACCCGCTTGCAACGGCAAGAAACGCTTGATCGCAGGAATGCCCAGGGCCTCTTCCAGGCACTCGACGAACTGCAAGAGCTTCACCGGAGCGCCGAAGCCGATGTTGTAGAGCTTGTGGCGCACACCTGTTTCATTGGCCGGCGGCCGCGGCAACAACCGCACCAGGCCTTCGACGATGTCGTCGATGTAGGTGAAGTCCCGCGACATCGCGCCGTCGTTGTAGAGGTCAATGGCGCGACCGTTGAGGATGGCGTCGGTGAATTTGAACGGCGCCATGTCGGGCCGCCCCCACGGTCCATACACGGTGAAAAACCGCAGGCCGGTGGTGGGAATGCCGTAGAGATGCGAGTACGCGTGGGCCATCAGTTCATTGGCGCGCTTGGTCGCCGCATAAAAAGACACGGGCTGCTCCACCGGATCGGTGGTGGCATAGGGCAACTGGTCGTTCAAGCCATACACCGAGCTGCTCGAGGCGAACACCAGATGCGCCGGCCGGTGGGCACGGCAGGCTTCCAACACGTTGAGGAACCCCACCAGGTTGCTTTGCGCGTACAGGTCGGGATTATCGATGGAATGGCGCACGCCAGCCTGGGCCGCCAGGTGGACGACGGACTCGAACGCGTTTTGCGCAAACAACTCCAGCAACGCCGGTTTATCGGCCACATCCAGCCGCTGGAAGCGGAAATTGCGGCATTCGGCCAACTGTGCAAGTCGGGCCTGTTTCAGCTCGACGCTGTAGTAGCTGTTGAGGTTGTCGATGCCGATGACCTGATGGCCTTCGCTGCACAACCACCTGGCGGTATGAAAACCGATGAATCCCGCGGCGCCGGTGACCAATACGCTCATACGCTGCCCAAAACGGTCACGTGCATACATTACCCTGATGGATGGCCCGGCTTTTCCGGCGCCTGCACAGGCTTGTATCAAAGAAGAATGACAGTTTTATGAGCGTGCCAGCTTGCCAAGCGAAAGCCCCTGTGGGAGCGAGCTTGCTCGCGATGAAGGTATGGCAGTCAATGACGAGGCGACTGAACCACCGCTATCGCGAGCAAGCTCGCACACAGGGGGGCTTGGGTAGGCACAAGATTGAAAACCACCCGATGGATCAATCAGGGTCGTTGAGAATCAGGCTGCGATAATGCCCCGGGTTGGACCCGGACCATTTGCGAAACGCCTTGTAAAAGGAGCTGGCATCGGCAAAACCCAGGCGCGAGGCGATTTCGACGAAACTGATGGACGGCTCGGCCAGCCAGGTGATCGCCAGGTCCTTGCGCACGCTGTCCTTGAGGCCTTGGTAAGTCTGGCCCTCCTCCGCCAGGCGTCGGCGCAGGGTCGAGGCGGACACGCACAACTGCTGGGCCAGGGCCTCGGTTTCCGGCCACTGTTCGGCGGGCAGTTGCCGCAGGTCGTGCCGAATGCGGCTGGCCAGGCTTTGCGGGTCGCGGTATTTGACCAGGATGTTGCCCGGGGCCCGGGCCAGGAAGCGCTTGAGCTCGTCAGCGTTGCGCCGGATGGGCAGGTCGAGGCATTCGGCGGCGAAAATCATCCGGGTGCGCGGCCGGTCAAAGCGCAGGTTCTGGGAGAACATCACCCGGTAGTCGTCGCAGAAATCCGGCGCCGGGCAGCGCAGTTCGATGGACAGGATGGGAATGCGCCGTCCGGCCAGCCAGCAGGCGACGCCATGGACGATCATCCAGTAAGTGAAGTAAGTAAAGGCTCGGCGCGGCGCCTGATCGTCTTCCAACAGCACGATCTCCGCCAGGCTTTGCTGGCGCACCCACTGGGCCGGCAGGCGTTCGAGCATCAGCGACAGAAACCCCAGCCCCGCCGTCAAGCCGCTCGCCAGCGTGGGCTGGGCCATCGCGCACTGACAGAGAAACGCCAGGCTGCCGGACTTGAGCTTGCGCGGGTCCATGCCGAAGAACTCGTCATCCAGGCGCTGGGCCAGCAACCGCCAGAGCCGCGCATAAGCCTGGGCCGGGACCCGCGCCTGGGGATCGTCGAGCAGCGCCGGGTCTATGCCGACCTGGCTCAGGACCTCCTCGGTGGCCGCCCCGGGTGCGCAGCTTTGCAGCAACGCCTCACGCACCAGTTGGATGGAGATGGTGTCTTTTTCCGACATGGCGCGGGGGTTCACAGGATCCGGTAAAGCAGCCGTTCTATCCGCACCCGGCTGACCCGCTTCAGGAACCTGGCCACGGCCTCGGGGTAATCCGGCAGGGTTTCCAGGTCCAGGTAACGTTCAATCCGGCGGGTGTGGCAGTAGATCCGCTCAAGCTCGGCCTGGCGCGGCGCCAGCAATTCGCCCTTGGGGTCATCCAGCAACAGCGCGTTTTCCAGGTCCAGGCGAAAGGCCCGCGGGTTGAGGTTGTTGCCGGTCAGCAAGGTGTAGCGCTCGTCGACCCACATGCCCTTGAGGTGATAGGTGTTGTCCCCGTCACGCCACAGGTGCAGGTTCAATTGGCCGCTGTCGATCGCGTGCTGATGCCGTTTGGCGAAGCGTCGCAGGCTGATTTCGTAGAGGTATGGCAGCGCCGCGATGATCTTGAACGGTTCGCTCGGCGGAATGTAGAAGTCGTTGGCGGTCTTGTCGCCGACGATGATGTCGATCTTGACCCCGCGGGCCAGGGCGCGGTTGAGCTCCCGGGTCACGGCCAGGGGCAGGTTGAAATACGGGGTACAGATGGTCAGTTGCTGGCGGCTGCTGGCGATCAGTTCACCGATCACCCGGCTCAGGGGGTTGTTCTTGCCCACGCCCAGCAACGGGCTCACCGACAGGCCGCTCTTGTCGAGGCTGCCGACGCTGGTGTCATAGGTCGCGTATTTGAGACGGCTGCGCAGGTCGCCGATGTCCTTGCGCAAACTGCGGGTGCTGGGCAGGTTCGGCAGGTCCAGGCGATGCACGGCCCTGGAAGTGATCAGGCCATGCTGCACCAAGTGATGCATCGAGTCGGCCAGTGCCGCGTTCTGCAGCAGGTGATAGCGGTCGTAGCGGTATTTGTCGAACTTGTGCAAGTAGACGTTATTCAGGCTGGCGCCGCTGTAGAGCACACAGTCATCGATCACGAAACCTTTCAAATGCAACACGCCGAACAGTTCGCGGGTCTGCACCGGCACGCCATAGATCGGCACTTCGCTGGCATGGGTACGGGTCTGTTCCTGGTACCACGCCGAGTTGCCCGGCTGCTTCTTGGCGCCAATCAGCCCGCGCTGGGCCCGCAACCAGTCCACGACCACGACCACGTCCAGTTCCGGACGCGCCGCTTTGGCGGCATGCAGGGCATCGAGAATTTCCTGGCCGGCCTCGTCCTGTTGCAGGTAGAGGGCGACGATGTAGATGCGCTGGGTGGCCTGGGCGATTTTCTCCAGCAGGCAACGGCGGAATTGGGCAGCGCCATCGAGGATGGTCACCGCGTCGGCGGTCAGTGCAAAGCTGCGCAGCTTGGGCAGCAGGGAGCGTTTGAAGAGCGACGGCATAGGGCTCGCAAAAGGTCGATTCCGAAGAACGGATGAGCTTACACCATGGATGGGTTCGGGTCTTCCTGTCGTCAAGAAAAAAACAACTTGACCAAGGAGAACGATCGTTCTACTTTTACCCCATGAACGAAATCACTGGTAATGAAACACGAGACATCATCCTCGATGTCGCCGAAAAGTTGATCTATAGAAGTGGCATCGCCGCCACCGGCATGGACCTTCTGGTGAAAACCGCCGGCGTCTCCAGGAAAAGTGTCTATCGCTACTTCGCCAACAAGGACGACCTGATCGTGGCCGCCCTCGAGCGGCGGGACGAGCGCTGGATGCACTGGTTCAGCAGCGAAGTGGACAAGGCGCCCACACCGACGGCGCGGCTGCTCAACCTGTTCACCGTGCTCAAGGGCTGGTTCGACAGCGAAGGTTTTCGCGGTTGTGCCTTCATCAATACCAGCGGCGAAACCGGCGATCCACAGGATCCGGTCCGCCAGGTGGCGAAGATGCACAAACAGAAGCTGCTCGATTACGTGACCCGACTGTGCGTCGAACAAGGCGTCGAGAATCCGGACGCCCTGGCCCGCCAGCTACTGATTCTGATCGACGGCGCCATTACCGTGGCGCTGGTCATGGGCGACCACAGCGCGGCTGACCACGCCCAGGACATGCTGAAGATATTGCTACACACCTGACCGTTGAACCCTGCGTCATTCATCAACTTATTGGAGACTCGCCATGTCTGCCTCTTCTGAAGTTCGTCCGCCGTTGCCGCCGTTCACCCGTGAATCGGCGATCGAGAAAGTTCGCCTGGCCGAAGACGGCTGGAACTCTCGCGACCCGCAAAAAGTATCCCTGGCCTACACGCTGGACACCCAATGGCGTAACCGCGCCGAATTCGCGCACAACCGCGAAGAAGCCAAGGCGTTCCTGACCCGCAAGTGGGCCAAGGAATTGGATTACCGGCTGATCAAGGAACTCTGGGCCTTCACCGATAACCGCATCGCCGTGCGTTATGCCTACGAATGGCACGACGACTCGGGCAACTGGTTCCGCTCCTACGGCAACGAAAACTGGGAGTTCGACGAGCAAGGCCTGATGTACAACCGCTACGCTTGCATCAACGACATGCCGATCAAGGAAAGCGAGCGCAAGTTCCACTGGCCACTGGGCCGCCGGCCGGATGATCATCCGGGGTTGTCCGAGTTGGGGTTGTAACCCTCTCGGCTGACCTACCGTTATCGCGAGCAAGCTCGCTCCCACAGGAGGTTGAGGTCGGGCACAGCAGTTGTGTGCGCTGAAAATCCAAATGTGGGAGCGAGCTTGCTCGCGATGACGGCGGCAAATCCAACAGGCGTGCAAACTGACCCACCGCTATCGCGAGCAAGCTCGCTCCCACAGTACTACAGGCCGCGCCAGACCAGCGGCCCCTCCAACAGGCTTGACCCACATGCCGCCAGGTATCACATTGCCCAGGCTGGCGATAAGCTCGCTGTTTCGTTGTGCAGCAGACTTTGTGGAGCTCATGACCGCGTCGATCCCGATCCGTCCCCCCTGCCCGCCCGGCGTCTGCGATTGCGGGCGTGATGCCTTGTTGCAAGCGCCTGGCAGCGACCTGCGCATCCTGTGCCTGAATCGCCAGGAAGAAAAACGCCTGCTCGAGCGCCTGGAGAACATCCAGAGCCTCGACGAACTCCAGCGCCTGCAACAACGCCTGTATGAAAACCTGGGGATCCGCCTGCGCGTCGAGCCCGGCTACAACGAAGTGCGGACCATGCGCGGCATCGCCATCGAATTCCAGGAACAGCCCGGCCTGTGCCGCAAGATTCGCCAGTCGATCCCCGCCGCCATCCGCCGCGGGCTGGAAAAACGCCCCGAGATCGCCTGGCGACTGCTGGATGCCCACGACCTGTTTCGCGATACCTGAACCTGGGCCGCTCCCTCCCTGGAGCGGCACTTCGGCCTAGAAATCAACGGTCGCGGACAGCAGGTAGGTGCGCGGGGTCGACAGCGTCAAGCCCGGTTCACTGTCATCCGATGCGCCGGCCGAACTCCAATAGCGCTTGTCGGCCACGTTTTCGATGTTGGCCCGCAGGGTGATGTGTTTTTCGTCGACCTTGAACGCATAGCGAGCCCCCACGTCGAAACGCGTCCAGGCGTCGATTTCCTTGGTGTTGGACTGGTCCAGGTACTGCGAGCTGGAATAGATGCCGCGACTGGTCAGGGTCAGGCCCTGTACGGTTGGCACGTCCCATTCGGCGCCGAGGTTGACGTTGTACTTCGGCGTGGCCGGTGCGCGGTTGCCGTCGAAGGTGCTGTCGGTGGTGTCAGTCAGTTCACTGTCGATGAACATCACGCCGCCGAGCAAACGGATTCCCTTCAGCGGTTCGCCGAACACACTCAACTCCACGCCGGTGTTTTCGCGCTTGCCGTTCGGGCCGAAGACACGTGTCGTGGCATCGGTCGCATAGGCAGGCTGCTTGATTCGGAACACGGCGGCGGTGACGGCGAACGGGCCAGCGTCATACTTGGCGCCCACTTCGACCTGGCGACTGATGAACGGCGGGAAAATCTCATCCTCGTTAATCGACGTCGATGGCGCGATCTTGCCCTGGCTCAGGCCTTCCATGTAGTTGGCATACAGCGACAGCTTGTCAGTCGCCTTGAACAGGATCCCGCCCGACGGCGAAACCTTTTCCTCATCGTAGGCGGTGTCGCCCTTGACGCTATTCGTCCAGTCATCGACCTTCACCCGTTGCCAGCGAGCGCCGAGAGTCAGCAGCAAGCGATCCTCGAACAGCCCCAGGGTGTCGGACAAGGCCACGCCGCTGAAGCGGTTCTCGGTATAGACCTTGTCGTCCTGTCGGGTCGGATTGCTCGGCGTCGGGGTCTGTACCGGGTCATACAGGTTGCTGCGACCGTTGGCGTAACGGGCGCCGCCATTTTCGAAGTCCATGTAGAAATAACTGGCCGCCAGGTTCACCTCATGGCTCACCGGACCGGTATGGAACCAATTGCGCACCCCGGCCGTGGCCGTCCGGACATTTTCCTCACGGGTAAAGTCACGGGGCTGGACAGTGAAGTCGCCCGCGTCATTGGTGACCGAAACGTTGTGCCGAAGGAAGTCGTGGTCGCTTTTGCGCGCGCCGACACCGCCATACAGCATCACCGAATCGCTGACATCGAACTCAGCGTTCACCGTGCCGAAGGTATCCTGGGTGCGCGCCTTGGTCCACGACTGGGCGTAGTTGTCGCGCACATCACTGGCGTGAGGGACCTGGGCATTGGCACCGACCTGCACGCGTTCCTGGGGCGCGTCGGTGCTGCGTTCGGTGTGGCCGATGTCCGTCGAGAGTCGCAAGCGCTCACCGCGAAAATCCAGGCCCAGCACCGCCATCTCGCGGTCCACGCTCTGGTGATCCCACTCGGTGTCGCCCGCCTGCTTCACACCATTGAAACGAATACCGAACTTGTCGTCTTCACCAAAGCGCCGACCAACATCCACCGCCCCGCCAAGCTGATTATTGGAGGCATAGCTGCCGGTGAACGAGGTGATGGGCGTGTCGGTGGCGCGTTTGGGCACCACGTTGATCCCGCCCCCCACGCTGCCCCGCGGCGAGATACCGTTGATGAGCTGGCTCGGCCCCTTGAGGATGTCGACGCGTTCGGCCATCTCCATGTCGATCGTGTACGTCGGCAGGATGCCGTAGAGACCGTTGTAGGCGACATCGCTGTTGAACAGGCTGAAACCGCGAATGGTGAACTGCTCGAAGCGTCCGCCCGCCGGGTTGGTGGTGCGGACCGAGGGGTCGCTGGCGATCAGGTCGCCCAGGGTGCGCGCTTGCTGGTTCTTGACCGTCTCGCTGGTGTAGGTGGTCATGCTGAACGGCGTCTCCATGAAGTCCCGCGAGCCCAGCAGGCCTTGCGAACCACGCCGTGCCACCTGGCCGCCGGCGTACACCGGGCTGTCCGTCGAAGCCGTGGCGCCGAGAATCGAGGTAGGCGCCAGTTGCAAGCTGCCGCCTTCTGGCGCCGGCATCAGGGTGTAGGCCTGCTCCCCCACCGGCTGCAACTGCAGGCCCGAGCCCCGCAACAGCCGGGCAAACCCCTCCTCCACCCCGAATTCCCCCGAAAGCCCGGCGCTGTCGCGTCCGCTCACCAAGGCCGGATCCACCGACAGGTTGACCCCCGCCAACCCGGCAAACCGGGTCAACGCCGCGCCGAGGCTGCCGGCCGGCACCTGATAACTGCGCCGGGCGGCTTCTTCGGCCAGGCTTGACGACATGAAAAACGGACTGGCACCCAGGCTCAGCATGAGGCTCAGGTTCAACAGCGGACGCCGGCCGGCAAAGGCCGGGCGCAAACGCAAAGGTACAACTGCGGACATTGGAAAGCGCTCTCGTTTTTGTTCAGTTGCCTTGAATGACAAGCGAGACAAAAAAAGGGGACAGGCCCAACCGGCCTCAGGCCATATTCTTGCGAAGCGTCAACGTGACCCAGTAACGGGTGCGCATGTGCACGTCCAGCGGCAGGCTGGCCGCCAGCAGCGCGAGGATCCGATCGGTGTTGTCCAGGCGGAAGCTGCCGGTGATTCGCAGCGGTTCCAGGGTTTCGGCCCAGCGCAGCACGCCGGGGCGATAGCGGCTCAGTTCCCGCAGGAAATGCCCCAGCGGCTGGTCCTGCGCCACCAGTACCCCATCACGCCAGCCCAGCTGTGCCACGTCGAACACCTGCACCGGTCCCGCGCCCGAGGCCTGGACGTTGACCTGCTGGCCCTCTTCCAGACTCAGCGAGGGTCCCCGCAGGGGTTGCAGGTACGCCGAACCGCTGACCACCGACACCCGGCAGTCACCCTCGCCCAAATGCAGGCAGACTTCGCCACGATGGATCGTGACAAGCCCATAGGGTGACTGAACGGACAGCGGCGTGCTCCCGGCGAGTTTGAGGGCCATCTCACCGCGCAGCAGCACCAGGCGCCGTGCCTTGAGGTCCAGGTCGACGGCACTGTCGGTGTTCAGCTGCAGCGCACTGCCATCGATCAGCGACCAGCGCCGCTGCTCGCCCGTGGCGGTGTGCAAATCAGCGCGCCAGACCTCCAGCGGCAGCTCCCGCCCCAGCAGCCAGGCGGTCGGGACCAACGCGGCGACGCCCAATGCACGCTTGAGCACCGCGCGCCGGGCCAGCGTCGGACGGTCCAGGGTTGCCATGCCCAGGGACGCGGGCACCCCGGCAAAACGCTGGCGCAATCGCTGGGCCTTCTGCCAGGCCGCCTCGTGGTGAGCGCTACTGTCGCGCCAGCGTTGCAAGGCCGCCGAGTCGAATGCATCCCCGTCGAACTCCATCAGGGTCAACCAATGGGCAGCCGCCCGTGCCGCTTCACGAGCCTCGGGTGATGGTGCCGATGGCATCAGAAGTCCACCAACAGGCAATGCTCATAGGCCTGGGCCATGTAGCGCTTCACGGTGCGCTCGGACACTTGCAAGCGCTCGGCAATCTCGCGATAGCCCAGGCCTTCGAGCTGGCTCCATAAAAAAGCCCGCCGCACCAAGGGCGGCAGGCCATCCAGCAATTCGTCCAGGGCTTGCAGGGTTTCCAGCAGCAGCCAACGCTGCTCCGGAGACGGTGCGCAGGCTTCAGGCAGGTTCGCCAACGCGTCGAGATACGCCTGTTCCAGATTGCGGCGGGTATAGAAATTGCTCAGCAGGCGTTTGCCGACGGTCAGCAGATAGGCGCGGGGTTCTTGCAGGTCCGTCAAGGTCTGGGAGCTGGCAAGCACCCGCAGGAAAGTATCCTGGCGCAGGTCCGCCGCATCCCAGGCATTGCCCATGCGCCGTCGCAACCAGCCTTCCAGCCAACTCCCGTGGTCACGGTACAACGCATGGAGGGATCGCTCCGTCGGCGTAACTGCATCACACATGTCCAGAAGCCTGCGCAAAGTCTTAAATGAGACTGATTCTAATTAATGTTCGCACAGGAATCCAAGTTGTTTATGCAACGTGAGTCTAAAGGAACCTGCTGGAAACCCGGGCGCTCTATAAAGCGTTGCGCGAGTTGATCCCGTCCCAGCCGATCGAACTGTTGCGCCAGCACCGTTCCGCCGCCGCCCTTGCCTAGTCTGGCGGCCGTTTCATCGAGGCATCGAAGCATGGAAGTCACCGAACGAACATCGGCTAACGGCCTGCAAGGGCACATTCGCGGCGAACGCCTGGCCACCTCCGACGGCGTATCGAGCAAGGATATCCTGGTGGAGATCTTTGTCCGTGAGCGTTGCGAAGCCCACATCGTCGTGCCAGCGGTGGCCGAGCCGTTGCTGGTCTGGGTGTTGTCCGGGCAAGCCATTGTCGAGGAGCGCACCGCCCACGAGCCTTGGGAAGCGAACATGGTGGTCCGCGGGGATTTTTTCCTGACCACCTCCCCTGTGCCTTATGAAATGCGCTGGCAAGTGACCAGTCCTGAGCCGTTCGTGGTCATGCATGTGTATTTGGGCCTGGCGTTGCTGGAGCGCGCCATCGCCGAAGCTGGCGGCGGCGCGATCCAACTGCGGGAAGTCTCTGGCGGGCGGGATGAAGGGCTCTCGGCCTTGCTGGAACAGATCCGGGTGGAACTGACCCGACGCGGTGAAACCAGCGCCTTGCTGGTCCAGGGCGTAGCGCAATGCCTGGCGGTGCACCTGGCGCGGCATTATGTGGATGCCGGGGCCGAAGACATGTCCGGCCGCAACGCCCTGCCCGCCTTCAAACTCAAGCGGGTGATCCAGTTAATGGAACAACACCTGGCCGCCCCCTTCAACCTCGGTGACCTGGCCCGGGCCATCAGCCTGAGCGAATACCACTTCAGCCGCCTGTTCAAGCGCGCCACCGGGCGTTCGCCCTCGCAGTACTTCATCCAGCTGAGAATGGCCCGGGCCCGGCAACTGCTGATCGAAACCGAGCGCAGCATCATCGATATCGGCCTGGATGTCGGCTATGGCAGCGCCAGTCACTTCTCCCAGGTATTCCGTCGCGAAGTGGGCGTGGCGCCGAGTCATTACCGCAAGTAAAGGCCTGATAGCGCCACAATGTGGCCGCACACAAACCACTGTGGGAGCGAGCTTGCTCGCGATAGCGTCAGCCCCGTCAACATTGATGGCAACGGGTCCACCGCTATCGCGAGCAAGCTCGCTCCCACAGGTATTTTCTGCCAGGCCTGTATTCATTTGATCCGGGAGTGAAAGGAATCAGCGGGGTTTAGTGCCCGCGAATGTAGTGTTCCAACTGCCGGATCAGGTCGGCCTGCTCGACAATCGCCTCTTTCACCAGGTCGCCAATGGACAGCAGGCCGATCAACTGCCCGTTATCCAGCACTGGCAAGTGCCGCAAATGACTGTCGGTCATGACTTCCATGCAACGGTCGATGCTCTGCTGGCTGTCGGCGGTGACCACCGGGGCGCTCATGATGGTGCGCACCGTCGTACCCACCGACGACCGCCCCTTGAGCACCATCTTGCGCGCGTAGTCCCGCTCGCTGAACACGCCTACCACCTGGCCGTCCTCGATCACCGGCAGCGCGCCGACATTTTTTTCGGCCATGATCCGCAGGGCTTCGAGCACCGTCTGCTCTGGCGCGACGCTATGGACCTGCTGGTTCTGCACACTCTTGAGTCGCACCAGTTGGGCAGCGGTCTTCATGTTCATCCTCACAAATCTAAAGGCATGTTTGAACCCAGGCCTGTCAGTCAGGCATCACCCTGTGGGAGCCGAGCTTGCTCGCGATAACGTTGGGTCAGCAGCCTCAGGTTTGACTGGTGTACCGTTATCGCGAGCAAGCTCGCTCCCACAGGTTTTCATGCAGTTTTTCAACTCACTCGCAGGCGCGGTTCAGTCCTCGCCAATCTCCACCACATCGCCATTCAAGCGCACCGGCCACACCCGCAGGCTTTGCTCCGGGTACTCCAGGCAATGGCCGTCTTCCAGACGGAAATGCTGCTTGTACATCGGCGAGGCAATCACCAGGTCACCCTTGATGCTGCCCAACAAGCCGCGGCCGATGACGTTCGCACCGGACTTGGGGTCGCGGTTGTCGATGGCGTACAGCGGCTTGTCCTCCTGTTCCGGCAGATAGAGCAACGCCACTTGGCTGCCATCGTGCCAGGCGACCACGCCGGAGTTGGGCACCAAGTCGGCGCGGCTGCACAGGGCACGCCATTGCATGGCTTCTTCAGTGATACGAACGACGTTTGACTGGCTCATCAGAGCACCTCCTCGGTGACGGGAATCAGGTGGAGTTCATGGGCGTGAACCGGCCGACGCTGGCCGCGCTCGCGGACGAAGTGAACGTCCGGATCGCCGCGCTTGTCGTTGACGAAGGTACGGAAACGCTTGAGCTTCTCCGGGTCCTTCAAGGCGTTGGCCCATTCGCATTCGTAGCGGTCGACCACCCGTTGCATCTGGGCTTCAAGCTCGGCGCCCAGGCCCAGGCTGTCGTGGATGATCACGTCCTTGAGGTAGTCCAGGCCACCTTCCAGGCTTTCGCGCCAGACCGAGGTACGTTGCAGTTTGTCGGCGGTGCGGATGTAGAACATCAGGAAACGGTCGATGTAGCGGATCAGCGTGGCGTCATCCAGGTCCGTGGCGAACAGCTCGGCGTGACGGGGACGCATGCCGCCGTTACCGGCCACGTAGAGGTTCCAACCCTTCTCGGTGGCGATCACGCCGACGTCCTTGCTCTGGGCCTCGGCGCACTCGCGGGTGCAACCGGACACGGCGAACTTGAGCTTGTGCGGCGAGCGCAGGCCTTTGTAGCGATCTTCGAGGGTCAAGGCCATCTGCACGCTGTCCTGCACGCCGTAGCGGCACCAGGTACTGCCCACGCAGGATTTCACCGTACGGGTGGACTTGCCGTAGGCATGGCCGGTTTCGAAACCGGCTTCGATCAGCTCGGCCCAGATGTCCGGCAACTGGTGCAACTGGGCGCCGAACAGGTCGATGCGCTGGCCGCCGGTGATCTTGGTGTAGAGGTCGTATTTCTTGGCGACCACGCCGATGGCGATGAGTTTGTCGGCGGTGATTTCCCCGCCGGCGATGCGTGGCACCACCGAGTAAGTGCCGTTTTTCTGCATGTTCGCCATGAAGGTGTCGTTGGTGTCCTGCAGCGCCACCAGGGACGGGTCCATGATCGGCTGGTTCCAGCACGACGCCAGGATCGAGCCCACCGCCGGCTTGCACAGGTCGCAGCCGGTGTGACCGCGACCGTGCTTGGCCAGCAGTTCTTCGAAACTGATGATGCCTTCCACCCGCACCAGTGCATACAACTCCTGGCGGGTGTAGGCGAAGTGTTCGCACAGGCTCTTGTCGACACTGACGCCGCGGGCAATCAATTCGTGCTCGAACACTTGCTTGACCAGGGCCGCGCAACCACCGCAACCGGTGCCGGCCTTGGTATCGCACTTGAGCTGGCCGAGATCGGTGCAGCCGCCGTCGATGGCCGAGCAGATCGAACCCTTGGTGACGTTGTGGCACGAGCAAATCGTGGCGGTTTCGGGCAACGCCGCCGGGCCCAGGGTCGGGGCGCCTTCGGACGATGGCAGGATCAGGCTGGCAGCATCCTTGGGCAAAGCGATGCCGTTCTGCATGTATTGCAGCAAGGTGTCGTAGTAGCTGTTGTCCCCTACCAGCACCGCGCCGATCACGCGCTTGCCGGCGGCGTCCACCACCAGCCGCCGGTAGCTGGCGCTGGTTTCGTCGATGAACTGGAAGCTGCGCGAACCTGGAGTGTTGCCATGGGCATCGCCGATGGAGCCGACGTCCACGCCCAGCAACTTGAGCTTAGTGGACATGTCGGCACCGGTGAAGGCCTCAGCGCTTTCGCCGCACAGCCGGGCCGCAACGCTGCGGGCCATCTGGTAGCCCGGGGCGACCAGGCCGAAAATGCTGCCGTTCCAGGCTGCGCATTCGCCGATGGCGTAGATGTCCGGATCGCTGCTCTGGCAATGATCGTCGATCACCACGCCGCCGCGCGGGCCGATCTGCAGGTCGCTCTGGCGCGCCAGGGCATCCTGGGCGCGAATACCGGCGGAAAACACGATGAGGTCGGTTTCCAGGAAATCGTCGTCGCCGAAATTCATCCGATAACGGTACTGCTCGCCGGCGCTGATGGACTGGGTGCCCTTGGACAGGTGCACGCCGACGCCCAGGCTTTCGATGCGCGCCTTGAGGGCCAAGCCACCCTGGGTGTCCAACTGCACCGGCATCAGCCGTGGCGCGAATTCCACCACATGAGCTTCAAGGCCCAGGGTCTTGAGGGCGTTGGCCGCTTCCAGGCCCAGCAGGCCGCCACCGACCACCACGCCGCGGCGGGCATGGCTGGCAGCGGCGCGGATCGCATCCAGGTCTTCGAGGGTGCGGTAGACCAGGCAAGAATCCCCCTCGGCGCCCTGGATCGGCGGCACGAACGGGTAGGAACCGGTGGCGAGCACCAGTTTGTCGTAGCTGAGGCGCTCCCGGGCAGTGACGACCTGGCGCGCCTGGCGGTCGATTTCCAGCACGGGTACGCCCAGGTGCAGCGTGACGCCGGGGGTCTGGTACAGCGACGCTTCGCCCAGGGCCAGGGACTCGGCATCACGCCCGGAAAAGTACTCGGACAGATGCACGCGGTCGTAGGCACGCATCGGCTCTTCGCTGAACACATGCACGTGGTAATGATTGAGGGCACCGCGTTCGATCAGTTGCTCGACGCAGTGATGGCCGACCATGCCATTGCCGATCACGATCAGCGTTTGCAGCTTGTTCAGAGAAGCAACGTTGGAATTCATAAAAAGCACCCGACAAAAGCCCATCACGATTTTGAAAGCAAAAAAAAGACGCCTGAAACCTTGCGGTTCCAGGCGTCTTTGCCTGTTCTGTGCGGTATCGGCCCGGCGACTGCGCCCTGACCTACCGTTGTCCCCCGGCCTGCTGGCGCTCGATCTTCGTTGACCGACGGGGCTGCCCACTCGGCTGTGTTCACGGTGGGCCTGAATAGTCTCTTGCAGCGAGCGTGCCAAACCTCATCCGCAACCTCGAATTCGCCGACGATCCCCTGTGGGAGCGGGCCTGGCCGCGAAACGCCGGCTCAGTCACCGCAAGCTGACCGGCCTCCTGCGCCGTTTCGCAGGCACCGCCAACTGCCTTGCGATGGTGCGATCACCCCGCCTACGGCTTCATAAAAGTGCAGTCGTTCGAACCCGTCGTTCACCGTCAGACCGTCATCGCGAGCAAGCTCGCTCCCACATAGGGTTGGGCTCAAGTTTGGAATCCACCGCAACTCCCTTGTGGGAGCGAGCTTGCTCGCGATAGCGGTGGATCAGCTCGAAGGGTTATCAGCGGTCCTGGTCACCATCGCCACGATACTGGCCAACAACTCGGCCTTCGCCTCATCAGCGCTGATTTCCCCAGTGGAGGCCGCATCGGACAGTGCTTCCGCCGCTCCCAGCATCGCCCGCAAACCGGCCTGGGTGATGCCCTTCGTGCCGGCGAACGGCTCCAGCACCGCGCGGCACTTGTCGAGAAAAATACCCTCGTATTCGCGCTTGATACGTTCCAGCTCCGGCGAGCTGGTCAACGCTGCAATCACCCCTGGAATCTCTCGCCCTTGCAACAACACACATTCGACGTAGGAAGAAGCGATCACCGCCGCCCGGCTTTGCAAGGTGGCGTCACTGGCATCCAGGGCCGCCTCCATCAGTGCGGTCTGACGGGCATCGAAATCCTGGTAAAGCGCCGCCAGCAGCCCAGACCGGGTAATGAAATGGTTGTAGACGATGGGTTTGGTCACCCCCGCCTGGTCTGCGAGCCGGGCCAGGGTCAGGGCGTCGCTGCCCTCCTCCCGAACCAGTCGCCAGGCGGCATCCAGCAATTGGCGCTGCCGGTCGAGCCGGGATAAACGACGACGAGGTGAAGCCTGCGAATGTTCGTCAGTGCTTGACATGCTAACTTTACCAACCGTAACTTACTAAGCGTAACTTAAGCATACCTGTCATCACGACCTCGTGACCAGAAGGAGTTTCGCCATGCATGCACTCATCGTTGTGGCCCACCACGATCCGCGCTCCCTCACCCACAGCCTGGCCGGGAAAATCGCCGAGGGCATCACCCGCGCCAACCCTGCCGATACGTTCGAGATCGCCGACCTGGCTGCCGAAGGCTTCGATCCGCGCTTCAGCTTCGCCGACCACGCCGTGCACCATCGCGAGGCCTTGCCGCCAGCGGATGTGCTGGCCGAGCAAGCCAGAATCGACCGTGCCGACGCGTTGGTGCTGGTCTATCCGATTTATTGGTGGTCCATGCCGGCACTGCTCAAGGGCTGGATAGACCGGGTGTTCTCCAACGGCTGGGCGTTCGATTTCAGCCTCGACAAGCCGTTCATTCCGAAACTGCAGCACTTGCAGGTCCATCTGGTGGGGGTCGGAGGCGCCGATGCCGACAGCTTCCAACGCCACGGCTACGGTGAGGCGATGACCACGCAGATCGACCATGGCATTTTCGGTTATTGCGGCGCCCGGGTAGTGAGTTCCCAGCGTTTGCTCGACTCGGAAACCGCCGATCCGCAACAGCATTTGCAAGCCGCCGGCGTTATCGGCCAGCGGTTATTCGCAACGCTCGACGAAACCACCCAGGCGCCCGCGACCGCATGCGCCTGAGCTCAGAGCGCACGTCCACGGGCGGCCGACAGCGTCGCGTCACGCCCGTAGATATCCGGGACGTACACCGCCTGGCCCTGGCTGTCCGCTTGTGCCGTCCAGTAGCCCAGCAGGATCGGCACGGGCCGGGCCAACCTGAACTCGTGGGTCGACTCACTGGCCAGCAACGTCTCGGTGCGTGCGCGTTCGGCCGGGCTTACCAGCAGGTCGCGCAGGTGCATCACTTGCTCGATCCGCACGCAGCCTGAACTGAAGGCTCGTGGGCCTTTGCTGAACAACGCCTGGCTCGGTGTGTCATGCAGGTACACCGAAAACGGATTGGGAAAACGGATCGCCATTTTGCCCAACGGGTTGTTCGGACCTGGATCCTGACGCAGCATGAGGTTGCCCGGGTGCTCCCAGTCGATGTCTTCCGCCAGCAACGGCAGGCCATCGCCATCGAGAATCCGCAGGTTGTGGCGGCTGAGAAACTCCGGATCGCGGCGGATCTCGGGCAGTTTGTCTTCGCGCATGATGGTCGGCGGAATGGTCCAGGTCGGGTTGAGTGTCAGTCGGGTGACGTGGGATTTGAGCAGCGGCGTCTGCCGTTGCGCACGGCCCACCTGGGTGCGGGTTTGCCAGACCGGCGCGCCGCCCTGGTAAACCGTCAACTGGGCCGCCGCCACGTTGACCAGAACGCTGTCGGTCTCCACGTCCTGGGCCAGCCAGCGCATGCGCTCCAGGTTGATGCGCAACTGCTCGCGGCGCATGGCCGGGCTGATGTTCAGCTCGGTGACGGTCCACGGCCCCACCACGCCATCGGCCTGCAACGAATGCTGGGCCTGGAAGCTCTTCATCGCCTCCACCAGCATGGGGCTGTAGTGCTCGTCGCTCACCTGCGGCGGCGTACTCAGGTAACCCTCGTTGAACAGTCGTTGGGCCAGGGCGGGTACGCGGGCGTCCTGTTTGTCCGGTTGCAGCAACGGCCCGCCCGGCACCGCTTGCCATTCGGCCAAAGGCTGTTGCCGCAGCCGGGCATAGAGGCCGCGCAGGTTGCGGTAGAGGTCCAGGTTCGGCCGTGCCTGTTCAAAAGCGTCGGCCAGGTTCTGCAGGCCCAGCCCGGCGATGGCCAGCACCACGGCCGGGTGGTCCTGTGGCGGTGGGTTGGCCTTCCACACCGGTTCCAGCCGGTCTTGCGGCAGGTAGCCGAAACGCAGGTCATGCAAGGCTTGCAGGTAGCGTCGGCTGATGGCGATGTCGGCACAATGAGGGCCTTGGGTCGCCCCCTCGCCCGGCAAGCCATAGCGCGCGGGATCGAGGCCGTCATCGGCCAGTTGTTGTAACTGGACCTGCAGCGCCCCCCGTCGTTCGTCGTCCGACCAGACTTCCTGGCCTGCGTTTTGCTGATAGAACGCTTGCAAATCGAGCAATGTCGGAAAGTCGACACCCACCGCGATGTCCGGGCACGCGACCGCCAATTGCGCCAGGGTGGTCTGCACCAGTGCCGGATCGCTGTCTTCGGCTGTGGCGACCAATGGCGCAGTGAGCAATAAAAGGCTCAGGTAACATGCGGACTTTTTGAACAACTGCTTTACTCCAATCCATGGCCGTCTCGTTGACGGTGAATTTTGCGACAGGTACGACCCGCCATCATGCAGACAAACGAAATCGGACGGGATGCCGCGAACGAACACCACGTTGGAACCCCTTCGCCTGTATCGGGCTTTTTGCGCCGATTCTGCCTGGTCATGCTGGGCCTGGGCATCATTTGCAGCCCGGCACTGGCTGAAAAAAAAGCAAAGTCGCAGACGCTTTACCACAGCCTCGCCCAGGCCGCGCCGGAACTCAATCCCCTGGCCCTCAAAAGTGCTTTGAGCGCCATGCAATGCGCGGTCGCCAATGGCGCCGGCCAGGCCCGTCACCTGGCGGTGATCGACTACTCGCAACCGTCCACGGCCCGGCGCCTGTGGATCTTCGACTTGCGCCAGAAAAAACTGGTGCTGCGTGATCTGGTGGCCCATGGGCAGAAATCCGGGGAAAACTTCGCCACGCAATTCTCCAATCGCCTGGGCAGCTATCAGTCGAGTCTGGGCCTGTTCCGTACCCAGGAAAGCTACCAGGGCACCCACGGCTATTCATTGCGCATGGACGGCCTGGAGCCGGGCTTCAATGACCAGGCCCGTGACCGGGCGATCGTGATCCATGCCGCCGACTACGTGAATCCGCTGTGGAGCGTGCGCCAGGGGCGTATCGGCCGCAGCCAGGGTTGCCCGGCCGTGCGTCCGCAAGTGGCGCGGCAAGTGATCGACAAGCTCAAGGGCGGCCAATTCATGTTTTCCTGGTACCCGGACCCGGGCTGGCTCAAGCGTTCGGCCTATCTCAACTGCCAGCCGCAACAGGTGGCGAGCATTCTGGCCACCAGCGGCGGCTGAACAGGACGTCGCTGCGTAACTGAGCGGGAGCAAGCGGCCTCGCCACAGGTTAAAATGCCGGCCTTTCGAATCGCTGGCCTTGCCTGATGACCCCTCAAGTTCTACATGACCTGCAGACCCATTTGCTGACAGCCCTGGCGTCCCCGCCGGAAGAAACCCGCCGCTTGTTCCATGGTCGCGGCCGTTGCTGGCCGGGGCTGGAGCAGATCACCGTCGACTGGCTGCAAGGGATTGTGCTGGTGTCGTTGTTCAAAGAACCGGAGCCAGCGCAGTTGGATGATCTGATGGCCATGCT
This sequence comes from Pseudomonas sp. NFACC56-3, assembly GCF_900100025.1. Taxonomy (NCBI): domain Bacteria; kingdom Pseudomonadati; phylum Pseudomonadota; class Gammaproteobacteria; order Pseudomonadales; family Pseudomonadaceae; genus Pseudomonas; species Pseudomonas sp. NFACC56-3. The sequence continues at coordinate 27,780 of NZ_FMTK01000019.1, forward strand.
GCTCGCCCTCGCCGCCTCGCCCCTCTGGAAAAACAGCGGCGCCCATACGCTTGCCGTGCAACACCGCTACCTGCCCCAGAGCCTCACCCAATGGCTGGTGGGCGACCCCATCGACGAATGGACCCTGACCGAAGGTGGCCTGCGCTATCGGATCGACTTGGGCAGGAAACAGAACAACGGCCTGTTCCTCGACATGCGCTACGGCCGTGACTGGGTTCGAGCCAATGCCGCCGGCAAGCGCGTGCTGAACCTGTTCGCCTACACCTGCGGCTTCTCGGTGGCGGCCATCGCCGGCGGTGCGCGGCATGTGGTCAACCTGGACATGTCGCGAGCGGCCCTCAGTCGAGGCCGTGACAACCATCGCCTGAACGGCCATGACCTGGGCCAGGTGAGTTTCCTCGGCCATGACCTGTTCAAATCCTGGGGCAAGGTGATCAATAGCGGGCCGTATGACCTGGTGATCATCGACCCGCCGACCTTCCAGAAAGGCAGCTTCCTGCTGACCAAGGACTACCAGCGGGTCCTGCGCCGGCTGCCGGAACTGCTGACGGCCGACGGCACGGTCCTGGCCTGCAGCAATGATCCGGCCACCGGCCCGGACTTCCTCATCGACGGCGTCACCCGCGAAGCCCCCGGCCTGACGTTCGAGCAGCGCCTGGCCAACCCACCGGAGTTTCCCGATGCCGACGTGCAATGTGGCCTGAAGGCGCTGGTCTTCACAGCGGCTGCACCGGCCACCAGGCGATAACCAGGCTCCTGGTCACCCGGCGCACCAAGGCCTCGACCTCCCGGATCTTGACCGAGCGGTAGATGGCCATGGTGCGGCGCAACTGGTCCTCGTTGAGCGTCACCGGCTGGCCGCCCCTCCAATCCACATCGGCGACGGCTTCGAGCCCCGCGCGCCGCCAGACGATCCGCTCGCCTTCGGTGACCGGCTCCAAGGGGCTGGGTAATTCGGGGTCCGGCAGGACCAGGTTATCCAGCATGACCTGGGGCCAGCGGGACGGATCGATGGGCTCGCTGAAGGCATTCACCAGGTCGTCATCCACCGTCTCCCAGATCGCCAGTCCTTCGGGCCAGTCGCGGGACATCAACCCCAGGTAAGGTCGCCAGGTCATCTCGCCGGTTCGCGGGGTTTGATCGTTGCTGTCGAAGGTATCCTGGGCGTCGCTGAGCCATTCGATGAACGCCTCCCGGCTCATCTGCGCATGACGCTGCAAGGGATCGATATAGCGATCCATCAGCGCGAAGTCCCAATGGGAGAGGTGTTCGGCCAGGAAACTCGCGAACGGCGCCCCGTCCCGTGACAGTCGTGCGCGCATCACCGACTCGAACATCGTGAAGTGCACCTCCAGCTCGCCGATGTCCGGCTGCTCCCGGTCCTGGCTGCGGATTTGCAAACGCGTGCGCAGTTGGCGAAGTTGCACATCGAAATCGCCAATCAAGGTGGGCAGGCGGCCATAGACGTTTCCATAACCGATGAAGTGCTGCAGAACCTCGCCGGCCCTCTGGCGAACGCTAAACGACAGGCCGGCGGGGGAGTCTTCGTCGGCTTCGCGGACGCGGCCAGAAAACCAATCGATGAAACCCCGCATCCCGGGATCGTCACGGGCGACTTCCAGTGCCCTTTGGAGCGAGGCAGAAATATAGAGCCACTCGTCGACGGTGTAGTGAAACGCCTCGGGAAACACATTGCGCAGGGCATTGATCTGGGCGCTGGGCAAGGGATTGTCGTCAAGCCAGACCCCAAGTGTGTCAAGGCTCGGCAAACGGTTGAGCGCCGGGAGCAGGTCATCCTGGATGGTGGTGATACGGTTGCCGCTGAGATCGACGACGAACGTATCGGAGATGAACACATCGGAATGCCTGGCCAGCACCGCCAATGCCAACGAGGGCACCCGATCCAGGCCGGTCCTGCCCAGCTCCAGCGTCATCAGGTTTGCAAGCTCGGGGAGCTCCGGCAGGTCCCGGCAGTTGTTTCCACTCAGGCGCAGCTCCTGCAAAGCGGTGGCGCTGCGCAGGAAGGCGCTGCCCTCCTCGTCCAGCCGCAAACCACAGCGCGCCAGGTTCAGCGCCCGCAGGTCGGGCAATGTGGCCGTCAGGGCCTGCAACTGCTCGGGCGTGAAATCCAGGTTGTCGGTCCAGATGACTTCACGCAGGGACGGTAGCGAAGCCAGGCTGCCAATGGCGGCAAGCACCTCGGCGTTGGTGCCCGAAGCCGCGCCACTGCTGATCCCGGACACGTCCAGGGTCCATAACGGGATCGAAGGATCATCGCCCAGCAGAGGGGCAAACAGGTCCGCGTTCAAGTGCAACGGGTTGCGAGCCAATGACAGATCCACCAGCGCCCGCAACTCACCTACCGCTACGGGGACGGTCGTGAGGTGATTGCCCCGCAGGTTCAGCGATTCGATGCCGGGGAACATGCGCAGGAAGTCTGAAGGATCTTCGACCAGATCCAGGTTGGCCAGCACCACTGATTCGATGTGCTCGAAACGAACCGGGATCGGGGGCAGCCGGCCGACGTTGAGGTTTTCTATCCGCAATACCAACTCCGTGCCCTCCCTGCCCGGGTCCGGCGCGCGCTGCCAGGCCCGGCGAATTTCCCTCGCAATGACCTGGCGCTGCGCGACGAGCGCCTCACGGTTCAGAACCTGTTCGGCGGGGTGGTGAAAGCCTTCCTGGTCGACCCATTGGCGCAGCCCCTCGTCCAGGGTGGTCCATTCGTGCTCCAGGCGGGTGATCACGTCGTTGAGGCTGATGCCCTCGAGCCCGGCCTGTTCGGTCAGGCTAAGCTGCAGCCGTTCCAGTGCATTTCCCGCGTGGGCGGGATAGAGCCGCTCCAGGCGCTGACGCAGGCTGCCTTGCCACTCCTGCAACGGCAGCCGGCCACGGCCACTGAGCGGGTAAACCAGGTGTCCGTTCAGCCATTGCGGACGAGACCCGAGGCTGCCCAGGCGACGCATCGCCAAGTACGGACGCAGGGCTTGCCGGTCTTCCAGGGCCCGTGTCAGCAGTTGGCTGCGCAGCCGCTCCGCCTCCCAGATATTCAGGCCCAAGGCGCTGCGAGCTTCGTCCGGCATGGCCCTTAGCAGCGCAGCCTCCAGGGCCACGGCGTTCGCCAGTTCTTCGCCGGTTTCGTCGAAGGGGCGATACAGTTCGCCTTCCTGGCGGATGACTTTCAGCGGCCCGGCGTCCCCCAATTCGACCGGATCCGCCAGTTCGCGCAACCACAGCCGCAGGTGCAGACGCCCGCGGAGACTGGGCATATCCGCCAGCAGGCCCATGACGACGCGATCCCGATCGGCGCTGCTTTCGCCACGTTCCAGGGCGCGTAGCGCACGGCTCAAGCGCAGCTCACGCAACGCTTCGGCCGCCTGCCTGCCGAGCTGCCCGGCCACCCGCCCCTCGAGCAAGCGCAGCCGGTCTTTGCCTGTCACGTCGCGAACGAGCTCGTTGGCGATGGATTCAGGCAGGCTCGGGAATGCCTGGACCAAGGGCACTGCCAGCGGATCGAGCCGGGTGGACCTGCCCATGGCCATCGTCACCCGCCTGGCGTCACGCTCCAGGCGTGCGGCCCAACGGCCGGCCAACAGGCGACTTCGCTCCAGCGGTTGCAAACCGATACTGCTTTGCCCCAGCAGTACGGTTTGCTCGTCGCTGCTCAGGCCTTCCAGGATGCGAGCGGCCCAGGCGTCATGGGCCAGGTCGGTTTTGGTCAGGAGGATGGAGCGGGTGTCGGCCGTATCGCCTACCGGGTACAGATTGATGCCATCGTGGTAGCGCAAGGTCATGTCTTCCGGCCAGCCCGGCAACTCCACGAGGGTCTGGACAATGCGAAAATGCGTTCCTTGCGGTGCTTCGCCACGGCGCAGGCGTTCGATGGTGTGCCGCACCCATTGCCAGTTCCGTGCCTCGTCCAGGGCGTCGGCCAATATGGCCGGCATCGGCCGCGCCTCCACTTGGAGGTAGCGCAGATGCGCTTCGCCGATACCGACCTGGCGTTGCACGGCCAGGATCGTAGGGTCGTCGAGTTCGACGGGCGTCTCGGGGAAGGTTCGCAACAGCTCCAGGCCACTTCGCTGCAAGGGGTTGCGGTGCGCCCACTGCCAGCCTCGCGTTCGGTTCCATTCCAGCGGCGGTGCAACGCCTCTATGCCCGGGAGGCAGGCGCAGATTCATGTTGTCCTGCGTACCTTGCACTTCGAAGTAACGATCCTCGATTCGCACCCAAGCCTCGTCCGCCGTGCGCCAGACACCCCAGGCGTCCTGCTCGGCGTCAATGGGAGGCAAGCGCTGTGCTTCAAAGGGGCGCACGTCGCCATTCCACAACCGGGTGGTGCCGTCAGCCACGGGCATGGGCTCGATGGCTGCGCCGATGAAGCCCAGGTAAGCGCCCTGGGCAACCCCGAACAACGCGTTGAAGATATGCTCGATACCTTCTTGCGCGTGACCTTCATTGAACGCCTGGATCCCTTCGAAGATTTCGTACACCAGACGCACCCCGCCGACCGCGGCGGCCACCATGCCGACGGGCGCGCAGAACGGGAAAAAGGTCGCGGCGATCATCAGTGAACGCTCGACCAGGCTTTCCCAGTATTCGAGGCGAGCCAGCAGCGCCCGCCAGTCCTGATCCCGGGTCGGGACCATCAATGCCGAGGCATTGGCCAAGGTATGACCGCGCCATTCATGATAGGTGGCGTGCCAGGGATCCTCGCGCAGGTCATCCAGGCCCCAGGCCACCTTGGGCGTGGGGATCCGAATGCGTCGAGGGTTGCCGTCCTCGCCTCGCTCGCCCTCGCGCCAACCAGTGATGCGGGCATGTATTTCCTGGAAGAGATTGGGGTTGTCCGTGACCTTCCACTCCACCTGATCGTGCAGGGCCGACCCCAGGCTGGCCTGTAGACGCAGCGGCAGATAACGCAACAGGGTCTGGCGGTAACTGCGTTTGCGGACTCGCTCGGTCAGCTCGGCCGACAGAGCCTGCAAGCTGGGAAACTGCTTGAGCGGTGCCACTGCGTCATGGGGCATGTGCAGCACGATCGGGCGAACACCCTTGGCATCCCCTGCCAGCCCCCAGTACACCCGTGCGCCGAACAACGGCGCGGACAGCAACGCCAGGGCCTTGACCTCGCAGGCCAGCGGCGCCACGGGTCGATCTTCCAACTGGACGCCGACGTGGGCCAACAAGCGCTCACCGGTGTGGTCCAGACGTCCATCCAGCTTCGCCTCGTAGGCGTCATAGGCGAGCTGGCTGCGTGCATAGGCCATGTAGGCCGTGGCGACGATGGGCACCTGATGGCCGATACGCGGCAGCCGCCATTCGAGCGAGCCCCGATAAGCCCCGCCCACATCCACACTGCGACACAGGCGAGCAAAACTGGCCGGGGTCATGGGCAGCGGCGTGGTGTCCGTCGGGGCGCCCCAACGATAGAACTCCCCGGGCTTGCCCTTGATGAAAAGCTCGCCTTTTCGATCGAACACGCTGCCGGTGACTGCATCGTCGGGAGGATAGTTGCGCATGGCCGCCTCGACGACCGATAGCGAGGGATCCGTGATGAACGAGCTGCGCCGGACCCTTGCCCGACGTAGCGCATCCGCGACATCGCCGCGGCCGTTGACCGGGCTCCAGCCTTGCACCTGCGGCTGCACCTTGAGCAGATCGAGGGTAAAGGCATAGGGCGTGGGCAGGTCCTTGAGCAATGCGTTGAGGGCATCGCTGTCGCGCTGCAGTTGTCGGGTGAGCGCCCTGAAGCGCTCCTGCCGGGGCCGTGGGGCTCGTTTCAGCCAGGCGGGCAGCCTGGCCTGGATAAACTCGACATGGGTATCGAGGGTAGACATGGTGAACCTCCTTCCTTGGGGGCGATTGAGTGCGTTGACGTGGCCGATGCTCTCCAAACCGATCGTTTTTTGAAACCGCTCAACCGTTGCAAGGGGTTGCGGGCGTCAGCGCAGCAAGCGCTCAGGCGCTACCTTCCCGCCGCGGCCTGCGTGCGCAGCAGATCAATGAACAACCCCAGCTCCCGGCTCACCGGCTCCCCCTTGCGCCGCAACAAGCCAAACGGCGCCAATTGCACGTCCAGCGCCACCGGTAGCGCCACCACCAGGCCCATCTTCAGGTAATCGCGCAAGGCGGTTTCCGAGAGCACCATGATCGCGTCGGTCAGTTGAATCAGCTGTTGCATGGAATACACCGAGCTACATTCGATGATGTCTGCGGGCGTCGGCAGCGCAAGACGTTGCAACGCTTGATCGAGGCCGATGCGCGCCGGGCTGGTTTCCGGCTGCAGGATCCACGGCCAGTCGCTGACCAGTTCGGCCAGGTCCAGTTTTTTGCGCCGAGCCAGGGGATGGCCGGCGTGGACCACCACCAGCAGTCGTTCATTGCCCAGTTGCTCGAAGTCATAGTGCTCGCTGTCGGTGGAGGCGTTGCGCCGGGCGATGGCCAGGTCGATGCGGCCTTGCTCCAGCAACTGGATCACCTGGTCGCTGGTGTCCCCCATGATGCGGATCCGCAGCTGCGGATTGAGCGCCTTGATCCGGGCGATGGAGTCCATGACCAGGTCCGGCGCCGCCCCCATGATGGTGCCGATGGACAGGTAACCATAACCGCCCTGCTGACGGGCCAGCAGGTCTTCGGCGCAGCGGTCCAGGCCGCTGAGGGCCAATTCGGCGAAGCGAATCAGCTCCTGGCCCAGGGCGGTCGGGCGCATGCCCCGGGGCATGCGCTCGAACAGGTCGCAACCGAACATGTCCTCGATCTCGTGCAGCATCCGGGTCGCTGCCGGTTGCGACATGTTCAGGCTCTGGGAAGCCCGGTGCAGATTCTGGCTGGCGTTCAAGGCCACCAGCATGTGCAAGTGCTTGTAGCGCAGGCGGTTGAACAGACTGCGCGCCGAGACTGGATGAGTCATGGATAGCCCCTGATTACCGATACCTTAAAGGTATCGATTGTTAGCGAGATTCGATTTGTAACGCATCAATCGCCCGCCGTACAGTCCAGCCCATAAGAACAAATACCTGTTAAAGGACTCCCGCGATGAAGACTCTTCCTGTGTCTGTGCTGGCCAAGATTTCCTGGCGCCTGCTGCCCTTCCTGCTGCTGATGTACATCATGGCTTTTCTCGACCGGGCCAATGTTGGCTTCGCCAAACAGGCCTTCCAGGCCGACACCGGTATAGGCGATGCCGCATTCGCGTTTGGTGCGGGCGTGTTCTTCGCCGGTTACGCACTGCTGGAAGTGCCCAGCAACCTGATCCTGCACCGCGTCGGTGCGCGGTTGTGGATGTGCCGGATCATGGTCACCTGGGGCCTGGTGTCGGCGGCCATGGTCTTTGCCCACAACGAAACCAGTTTCTACGTGCTGCGCTTCCTGCTGGGCGTGGCCGAAGCCGGATTCTTCCCCGGCGTGATCCTCTACCTCACCTATTGGTTCCCCTCGGCGGCCCGGGGCAAGGCCATGGGCTTCTTCTATTTCGGTGCGCCGCTGGCGTTCATTTTCGGCAGCCCGCTGTCGGGACTGTTGTTGGAGCTGGACGGTTTCGTCGGGGTTCACGGCTGGCAATGGCTGTTCGCCGTGGAAGGCCTGATGGCGTCGGCGGTAGGCGTGTGGGCCTACTGGTACTTGGACAACCGCCCCGCCGATGCGAAATGGCTGACGCTCGAAGAGCGCCGCCAGGTCCAGGAACTGCTTGATGCCGAGGACCAGCACAAACAATCCCATGGCCGCAGTCTGCTCAGCGTGTTGTGCCAGCCTTCGGTGCTGTACCTGTGCCTGATCTACCTGCTGATCCAGGCCAGCGTCTACGGCGTGGTGTTTTACCTGCCGACCCAAGTGGCCGGGTTGCTGGGCAGCAAGGTTGGCTTGTTGGTGGGCCTGGTCACGGCCATTCCGTGGGTCTGTGCGCTGTGCGCGGCCTACCTGATTCCCGGTTACAGCGACCGCACTGGCCAGCGCCGCCGCACGGCTGCGTTGACCCTGTTGATGGCCGCTGCCGGGATCGCCTGCTCGGTCAGTGTGTCCAGCCCACTTCTGGGCATCATCGCCCTGTGCTTCGCCGCTTCCGGCTTCATCGCCGTGCAGCCGGTATTCTGGACCTTTCCCTCCAGTTACCTGGCTGGCAGTGCCGCTGCGGCGGGCATTGCGCTGATCAACTCCTTCGGCGCCCTCGGCGGCTTCATTGCCCCGGTGCTGAAGAATTGGGCCGAAGGCGCCCTCCACTCTCCTGCGGCCGGCCTTTACCTGCTCGCCGCCACCACCGTCATCGCCGCGTTGCTGGTGCTGGGCATCCACTTCCCCGGCCAACGCGCTTCGAACACACCGGCCACGGTTTAACTCAAGGAGCTGCACAATGGGTATCCCCACTATCAAACACGTCCGCGCCTTCGTCCTGCGAGGCGGCGGCGCGGACTACCACGACCAGGCGGACGGCCACTGGATCGACGATCACATCGCCACACCGATGAGCAAATACCCGGACTACCGCCAGAGTCGCCGCAGCTTCGGCATCAATGTACTCGGCACCCTGGTGGTAGAGCTCGAGGCCAGCGACGGCACGGTCGGGTTTGCCGTGACCACCGGCGGCGAGCCGGCGGCCTACATCGTTGAGAAGCACCTGGCGCGATTCGTCGAGGGAGCCCGGGTCACCGACATCGAAAAGATCTGGGACCAGATGTACCAATCGACGCTCTACTACGGTCGCAAAGGCCTGGTAATCAACACGATTTCCGGCGTGGACCTGGCACTCTGGGACTTGCTCGGCAAGATCCGCCAGGAACCGGTGCATCAACTGCTCGGCGGCGCGGTGCGCGATGAGTTGCAGTTCTACGCCACCGGTGCACGGCCTGACCTGGCGCAGAAAATGGGCTTCATCGGCGGCAAGATGCCTTTGCATCATGGCCCGGCCGAAGGCGAGGAAGGCCTGCGCAAGAACCTCGAGGCACTGGCGACGATGCGCGAGCGGGTCGGTCCGGACTTTTGGCTGATGCTCGATTGCTGGATGAGCCTGGACCTCAACTACGCCACCAAACTCGCGATCGGCGCCCATGAGCACGGCTTGAAATGGATCGAAGAGGCCCTGCCGCCCGACGATTACTGGGGCTATGCGGCGCTGCGCAAAAACGTACCCAAGGGCATGCTGGTGACCACCGGCGAGCACGAGGCCACCCGCTGGGGCTTCCGCATGCTCCTGGAAATGGGCTGCTGCGACATTATCCAGCCCGACGTCGGCTGGTGTGGCGGGCTCACCGAGCTGGTGAAAATCTCGGCTTTGGCCGACGCCCACAACGCGCTGGTGATCCCCCACGGCTCTTCGGTCTACAGCTACCACTTCGTCGCCACTCGGCATAACAGCCCGTTCGCCGAGTTCCTGATGATGGCGCCCAAGGCGGACGAAGTGGTGCCGATGTTCCACCCGCAATTGCTGAGCGAGCCGGTACCGGTGCAAGGCCGCATGCGCCTGTCGGTCCTCGATCAGCCCGGTTTCGGCGTGACGCTGAACCCTGAGTGCCAACTGCATAGGCCTTATAACCGCTAGAAGAGGAGCCCGCCATGACCATGCCCCACAACGCCTTCAAAGCCGCCCTGGCCTCCAAGCCTACGCAATACGGCATCTGGGCCGGTTTCGCCAGCGGTTACGCCGCCGAAATCGTCGCTGGCACCGGTTACGACTGGATGCTGATCGACGGCGAACACGCCCCCAACACCGTGCCCAGCGTGCTCAGCCAACTTCAGGCTGTGGCGCCCTATGCCACCGCGCCAGTGGTGCGAGCGGTGACCGGCGATGCCAACCTGATCAAGCAACTCTTGGACGTCGGCGCCCAGACCCTGATGATTCCCATGGTCGAGACCGCCGAACAGGCCCGGGCCCTGGTGCGCGCCATGCGTTACCCGCCTCACGGCATTCGTGGTGTGGGCGGGGGCCTGACCCGCGCCACCCGCTGGGATGGCGTCGCCAACTACCTCACCACGGCCCATGAAGAGCTGTGCCTGATCGTCCAGGTGGAGTCGCGCACCGGGGTGGAAAACGTCGAAGCCATCGCCGCCGTCGAGGGTGTGGACGCGGTGTTCATCGGCCCCGCCGACCTGTCCATCGGACTTGGCCATGCAGGCAACCCTGGTCATCCCGAAGTCCAGGAGCGTATCCAGTTCGCGGTCAATGCCACCCTCGCGGCCGGCAAGGCTTGCGGCATCCTCGCACCCAACGAAGAAGACGCCCGCCGTTATCAGGGCTGGGGCTGCCAGTTCATCGCCGTGGCCATCGACATCAGCCTGCTGCGCCAGAGTGCCATTGCCACCCTTGCCCTCTACCGCGAACCCGCCACCGCTCAAGCGCTGTCGCGCACTTACTGAAGGACACCGCCATGTCATCCGTTCCTGTGTTCCAGAACTTCATCAACGGCCAGTTCACCCACAGCGAGGCGCACCTGGATGTGTTCAACCCCGCCACCGGGGCGCTGCTGTCCCGTGTCCCGGCTTCCAACGCCGCCGACGTCGATCAGGCCCTGGCTGCCGCCCGCTCCGCGCAGAAAGACTGGTCGGCCAAACCGGCCATCGAACGCGCCGGACACCTGCGCCGCATTGCCACCAAACTGCGGGAAAACGCCGCCCACCTGGCGCGCACCATCACCCTGGAGCAAGGCAAGATCAGTGCCCTGGCCGAGGTGGAGGTCCATTTCACCGCCGACTATCTCGACTATATGGCCGAATGGGCCCGGCGCATCGAAGGCGAGATCATCACCAGCGACCGCCCCGGTGAAAACATCTTCCTGTTCCGCAAGCCCCTGGGCGTGGTTGCCGGGATCCTGCCGTGGAATTTTCCGTTTTTCCTGATCGCTCGAAAGATGGCCCCGGCGCTGTTGACCGGCAACACCATCGTCATCAAGCCCAGCGAAGAAACCCCGAACAACTGCTTCGAATTCGCCCGGTTGGTCGCCGCGACCGACCTGCCACCCGGCGTGTTCAATGTCGTATGCGGCGACGGCCAGGTGGGCGCTGCCCTGAGCGGTCACACAGGTGTGGACATGATCAGCTTCACCGGCAGCGTCGCCACCGGCTCACGGATCATGACGGCGGCGGCGCCGAACATTACCAAGCTCAACCTGGAACTGGGCGGCAAGGCCCCGGCCATTGTGCTGGCGGATGCCGATCTGGCGCTGGCGGTGAAAGCCATTCGCGATTCACGGATCATCAACACCGGGCAAGTCTGCAACTGTGCCGAACGCGTCTACGTGGAACGCAAGGTCGCCGATCAATTCATCGAGCGGATCAGCGCGGCGATGTCTGCCACCCGCTATGGCGACCCGATAGCCGAAGCCGACGTGGAGATGGGCCCGCTGATCAACCGCCAGGGCCTGGACAGCGTTGAACGCAAGGTTCGAACCGCCCTCAGCCAAGGCGCCAGCCTGGTGAGCGGCGGCAGCGTGGCGGACCGCTCCAGCGGCTTTCACTTCCAACCCACGGTACTGGCCGGTTGCAACGCATCAATGGACATCATGCGTGAGGAAATCTTCGGTCCGGTGCTGCCGATCCAGATCATTGACGACCTGGACGAGGCCATCGCCCTGGCCAACGACTGCGACTACGGCCTGACTTCTTCGATCTACACCCGGGACCTGAGCCGGGCCATGCACGCCATTCGTGGCCTCGACTTTGGCGAGACCTACGTCAACCGCGAAAACTTCGAAGCCATGCAGGGCTTCCATGCCGGCGTGCGTAAATCCGGGATTGGCGGGGCCGATGGCAAGCATGGGTTGTATGAGTACACCCATACCCATGCGGTGTACTTGCAAAGCTGATCTGCGATAGAGCCGAACGGGCCGGGATACCATTGTGGCGAGGGAGCTTGCTCCCGCTGGGGCGCGAAGCGGCCCTGAAACCTGGCGACGCGGTGAATCAGGTTGATTGAGCAGGCCTTGATCGGGGGCTGCTTCGCAGCCCAGCGGGAGCAAGCTCCCTCGCCACAATGTTTCTTTCCGGTCCCTCAGACCACCAACGTCGCCCATGCCGACACCAGCAACAACACCGCCATGGTCCGATTGAACCGGCCCATCGCCACAGCGGAACGGCAGAACCGGGCAGCGCCGAGGCCCAGATAGGCCCACAGGGTCATGCACGGAATGGAAATCGCGAAAAACGCGAGGGATAGCCAGAGCACCCGCACGGTACGGTCAGCCTCGGCTCCGGCAAACACGCTGACCACCGCCAACGCCATCATCCAGGTTTTCGGGTTCACCAACTGCAATCCAGCCGCTCCCGCCAGGCCCAGTCGCGGGCCCTCAACCGGCCTGTCCGGGTCAATGGCCTGGGCCGGGGCGCTGAAAATCTGCCAGGCCATCCAGCTCAACCAGGCAATGCCGGCCCATGAAAGCACGGTCTGCAGCGTGGCGTGGCGCGCCAGCACGTCGCCCAATCCGGTGCCCACCAGCAACACCAGCAAAGCCGCCGCGGCGCAGGCCCCCAGGATGATCGGCAAGGTGGTGGCCAGGCCAAAGCGCGAGCTATGGCTCAGCACCAGAATATTGGTCGGGCCCGGGGTGATGGAGGCGACAAAGGCGAACAAGGCAAACGGCAGTAACTGGTCCATGGAGCAACTTCTCGGTGAATGATCGTCACTCGATCATCCCCACGAAGGCCCGCTCAGTCTGGAACAATTGAGCAGCGTTTGCGGTAGTCCGCCGGGCTCAGGCGATAGGCACGCTGGAACCAGCGCCCCAAGTGGCTCTGGTCGGCAAAACCGAGCATGGCCGCCACCGTCCCGGCACTCTCGCCAGAGGCCAGCAAGCGCCGTGCGCGGGCCAGGCGCAATTGGATCAGATAGGCATGGGGGGCTAGGCCGAAAGCAGCCTTGAATGCACGGCTCAGGCGAAAACGATCCACACCGGTGACCCGCGCCAGGTCGTCCAGACCGATGTCGTCGCTCAGGTGGCTGTGCAGATAATCCCGGGCCTGCTGCGCCACCAATGGCAACCGCGGATCCGGGTTGATCCGTGCCCGCCAGTGCAGGTGTTGGGTCAGGTTGGCCAACAAGGTATCGAGGGCCGTCTGGCGCACGATGCGGATTTCCTGCTCATGCAGGCTCTGGAAGGCCAAGGCCGTGGCACTCGCCAGCCGCGCATCGTCGGTCAGGGTGGCGGCGAATCCCAATTGGGCGTTGTCCGGCGCCCCGTCGAACAAGGAACGCAACTCACGCTCCAGCCATTGAGGTTCCAGGTACAACGTGCGGTAGGTAAAGCCGTGGTCGTGGGGCGCGTTGCCGTCATGCAATTCGCCGGGCTCGAGCAGGAACACCTTGCCCGGCGTGCTGTTGTGCTGCTGGCGGCGGCAATGAAACTGCTGCACACCCTGCTCGGTCACGCCAACCAGGTAGGTGTCATGCCAATGGGGATCATAGGCATGCCCCTCGAAATGCGCGCGCACGGTCTCGATACCGGACGTGGCGTCCTGCTTGAGATCGATCCAGTTGCGCGCCGTCATGAGCCGCCTCGTTTTGTGTATCCGACCGAAGCAGATTAACCGCTCGTAGGGATGACGTCTGGAAGATTTTGTGCAATTCCCGGTGGGAGCGGGCTTGCTCGCGAAGACGGTGTATCAGCCAACCCAGGCATCGACTGATACACCGCCTTCGCGAGCAAGCCCGCTCCCACAGATTATCAGCCTCGTCCTCAGCGTCAGGCTTGCGGGGTGATAGGCAGCACCGCCTCCACCGCCAGCCGCGCCAATTCCGCATCCTGCTCGGCCTTGACCCCGGACACCCCGATAGCGCCGACGCACTGGCCCTCGTGGCGGATGGTCACCCCACCTTCAAGCATGCCCTGCAGGTGCGGAGCGCTGAGAAACGCGTAGCGACCACCATTGATCATGTCTTCGAAAACCTTGCTGTCGCGCCGGCCCATGGCGGCCGTGCGGGCTTTTTCGGTAGCGATATAGGCTGATAACGGCGAGGCATCGTCCAGGCGCAACAGCCCGAGGGGATGGCCACCGTCGTCCACCACGCAGACCGAAACGGCCCATTGGCGCTGGTGCGCCAGTTCCTTGGCCGCCACCAGCAATTGCGCAACGTCCTGCTCAGTCAGTACCGCTTTGGTCTTCATGAATCACTCCGTGTTGTGTAGCAGCAACCCCGCAAGACAATCAGACACCCGCCCGGCAGGTCCAGGAATACTTCGTTCTGCGAACCATAGCGCACCCGCGGCCGTTCAATGAAGCCCCGGGCGCCAGCGACCTGCGATCGTCCATCGACCCACCAATGGATCCACTAAACAAGCCAATTATCCATTTATCCCGCAAAACCGTTGACAACGAAATTAGTTAAGAGAGTTAATGGATCCACAGACAAGAACAACATCCGCCTGGAGATCCATCATGTACCCCAAAAACGCCTGGTACGTTGCCTGCACCCCCGATGAAATCGCCGACAAACCCCTGGGCCGGCAGATTTGCGGTGAAAAGATGGTTTTTTACCGGGGGCATGAAGGTAAGGTCACGGCCGTGGAAGACTTCTGCCCCCATCGCGGCGCCCCGCTGTCCCTGGGCTACGTCGAAAACGGCCACCTGGTGTGCGGCTATCACGGCTTGGTGATGGGCGGTGATGGCAAGACCGTCGAGATGCCGGGGCAACGGGTACGGGGATTCCCCTGCAACAAGACCTTTGCGGTGCGGGAACGGTATGGCTTCATCTGGGTCTGGCCCGGTGACCAGGCGCTGGCCGACCCGGCACTGATCCATCATCTGGAATGGGCTGAAAGCGATGAATGGGCCTACGGTGGCGGCCTGTTCCATATCCAGTGCGACTATCGCCTGATGATCGACAACCTGATGGACCTGACCCACGAAACCTACGTCCACGCCTCGAGCATCGGCCAGAAGGAAATCGACGAGGCGCCGCCAGTGACCACCGTCGAAGGCGATGAAGTGGTCACCGCCCGCCATATGGAAAACATCATGGCTCCGCCCTTCTGGCGCATGGCCCTGCGCGGCAACAACCTGGCCGACGACGTACCGGTGGACCGCTGGCAGATCTGCCGCTTCACCCCGCCCAGCCATGTGCTGATCGAAGTGGGCGTGGCCCATGCCGGCAAAGGCGGTTATCACGCCGCGCCACAATTCAAGGCGTCGAGCATCGTGGTGGATTTCATCACACCGGAAACCGAGACCTCGATCTGGTATTTTTGGGGCATGGCCCGGCACTTCCAGCCGCAGGATGAAGCCCTCACCGCGTCCATTCGCGAAGGCCAAGGCAAGATTTTCAGCGAAGACCTGGAAATGCTCGAACGCCAGCAGCGCAACCTGCTGGACCACCCGCAGCGCAACTTGCTCAAGCTCAACATCGATGCGGGCGGCGTGCAGTCCCGGCGGGTGCTGGAGCGCTGGATCGCACGGGAGCGCGAACCTCAAGCCGGCTTGATCGCCAGCAGCCAGCAGCCACAGCTGGCGGAGCAACGACCATGATCGAAGTCCAGGTCACGGCGCGACACAGCGAAGCTCTCGATATCTGCAGCTACGAGCTGACCCGCGTCGACGGCGAGCCGTTGCCGGCCTTCACCGCCGGCGCCCATATCGATGTGCACTTGCCCGACGGGCTGATTCGCCAGTACTCGCTGTGCAATCATCCCGAGGAACGGCATCGCTACCTCATCGGCGTGCTCAACGACCCGGCGTCCCGCGGTGGCTCGCGCAGCCTGCATGAGCGGATCCAGCCAGGCACGCGCTTGCACATCAGCGAACCACGCAACCTGTTCTCGCTGGCTCCCCACGCCCGGCGCAGCCTGCTGTTTGCCGGAGGCATCGGCATTACGCCGATCCTGTGCATGGCCGAGCACCTGGCCCAGAGCGGTGCAGCGTTCGAGCTGCATTACTGCGCCCGCTCCCGAGACCGTGCTGCCTTTGTCGAGCGCCTGCGCCAGACCCCGTACGCTGACCGGGTGTTTCTGCATTTCGATGAAGAACCAGAAACCCTGCTGGACGCCGCCAGGGTGCTGGCCGCACCCGATAACGACCTGCACCTCTACGTGTGTGGGCCCAGTGGTTTCATGCAGCACATCCTCGACACCGCCAAGGGCCAGGGTTGGCAGGAAGACCGCCTGCACCGCGAATACTTCGCCGCCGCCCCTACCGACACTCGTGCCGACGGCAGCTTTTCAGTCAAGCTCGCCCGCACCGGCCAGGTGTTCGAGGTGCCGGCGGACCGCAGCGTGGTGCAGGTGCTGGAGAGCCATGGCATCGAGATCCCGATCTCCTGCGAACAAGGCGTGTGCGGCACTTGCCTGACCCGCGTGCTGGAAGGCGTGCCGGAGCATCGGGACATGTTCCTGACCGAGGCCGAACAGGCCAGCAACGACCAGTTCACACCGTGTTGCTCCAGGTCGAAGACGCCGATGCTGGTGCTGGATCTCTAACGCCGAATACTGTGGGAGCGAGCCTGCTCACGATGGCGCCGCCTCTGCGGCATGGATGGCGACTGACACACCGCTATCGCGAGCAAGCTCGCTCCCACAGAGATCGAGGTCGACATAGCACTTGTGGGCGCTGGAATCCAAATGTGGGAGCGAGCTTGCTCGCGATGACGGCGGCACCTCCAACAGGTGTGCAAACTGACCCACCGCTATCGCGAGCAAACTCGCTCCCACAAGGAATCTGGGCAAGAGGAAATTTTGACGTTACCTGCGACCGGGCGAGTTACTCAGAACGCAGAATCACCGTCATCCGCTCGTCAGCCAGCGTCGAGCCGAACACTTCGGCGTAACGCAGGGTCGCATTGGCATGCTCACGCATGATCGCCTCGGCACGGCCGCTCTGGCGATTGATCAGTGCGTCGAACACCGAATGGTGTTGCATGTGGGCATAGTTGAAGCGGCGAAACTCGCCGGCCATGTTCTGGCGATCCACCGCCAAGGCGGTGACTGAAGCGAAAGGCAGATGATCGTTGCGAGCCAGGGCGTCGGCGATCGCCGGGTTGTGACTGCCTTCGACGATCACCTGATGAAAGCGCATGTTGAGGTCGTGATAGACCTCCAGGTCATCCTCGGTCACATAACCTTTGGCGAACAGTTCATCCCCCTGCACCAGGCATTGCTCGAGTATCGCGCGCGCTTCTTCAGACAAACCATGCTCGGCCGTCTGCCGTGCCGCCAGGCCCTCCAGCACGCCACGTACCTCCACAGCCCCGGCGATTTGCTCGGCACTGACCGAACGCACCTGAAAACCTCGCCCGCCAAAGCGCACCAACAGCCCTTCCTGCTCCAGGGTGCGGAACGCCATGCGCACCGGCATGCGCGACACGCCGAACAACTCGGCCGTGGGAATTTCCATCAAGCGCTCGCCAGCGGCCAGCTCACCCGAGGCGATCATCTTGCGCAGCGCAACCAGCACCGTTTGGCCGGGCTTACTCATCCAGGCGATTCCAGAGAAAAGAAGCCCTCATAGTAGAAGGCTTGGTGCAACGTGTCACGGCAAGGCACGGGGGCAAGGCCTTGATAAAAGCCGGTGGTTCAAATGCCCGCCAGTTCCCGCAACTGCGCCAAAGTCTGTTCGTCCAGGATAATCCCCTGCTCATTGGCCTTGCTGCGCTCGCGGTGTCGACGGTCTCCCGGCAACCGCCGCAGCCCGACGCCGTGCATCTGCCTGACCAGTTCCCGGCTGCGTTCGGCGAAGTCTTGCCCGGCGGACTTGCTGGGGTCGATCACGATCAACAACTGGCCAGTCCACGGCGTCTTGGCGCCCGGATGATTGTTCCAGTCGAATTCGAAGGAAAAGTTACCCCCGGTCAGGGCCGCCGCCAGCAGCTCGACCATCATCGACAACGCAGAGCCCTTGTGTCCGCCAAACGGCAGGAGCGCTCCGCCTTCGAGAATCGCCTTGGGGTCGCGGGTCGGTTGGCCGAGGCTGTCCACGCCCATGCCCGGCGGCAACAACTCCCCCTTGCGTGCAGCAATCTGTACGTCACCGTGGGCGATGGCGCTGGTGGCCAGGTCGAAGACAATCGGCTCGCCGTCGGCCCGTGGCGCGGCGAAGGCAATGGGATTGGTGCCGAACAGTGGACGATCCGCGCCATGGGGCACCACACACGTCATGCTGTTGACCACGCTCAACGCCACCAGGCCTTCGTAGGCAAACGGCTCGACATCCGGCCAGAGCGCCGCGAAGTGATGGGAGTTGCGAATAGCCAGGACGGCGATACCGGCGCTGCGGGCCTTTTCCACCAGCAATGGCCGCGCGGCAGCCAGGGCTGGCTGGGCAAAGCCATTACCGGCATCCACCGCGACGAACCCTGACGCCACGTCTTCGACCACCGGCACGGCCTTGCCGTTGACCCAGCCGCTGTTCAGCGTCGAGACATAACCGGGGATGCGGAACACCCCATGGCTATGGGCACCGTCGCGTTCGGCCCCGGCGCAGTTTTCAGCCAGGCACCGGGCGACTTCGGTCGACGTGCCATGACGCAGGAAAATCTTCTCCAGCAAGCTCACCAGAGCATCGAAGGACAGGGTGCAAGAAGCGGCATGATCGGATGGTGCAGACATCTGAAGCTCCGGAATGATTGTTGGAGGTAGCAACAGCGTGAAGGACCCGCCCGGTGATTAAACACTGTTTCAGGCGCGCACTGTCAATCCTTCCCCACTGCCGACCGAAGAAGCCCGGTGTGCAATAACTATGTACCACCCTTGCCCATGCATCGCTGCCTAGTCTGAGCGCTTGCGCCCCATTCGCGGCGCCTTGATCGAGAAGCAACGATGACCACTGAAACCACGCCACTGCTATTTCCCGAGGTATTGAACGCCACTCGCGTGGACGAATTGACCGCTCCCCACCGGCTGACCCAGGCCGACCTCGACTGGTTGCACCATGTCTCCCTGCCCAGCCATGCGCAACGCGCGGCGCAGATGCCGCCGATGTCCGCCGAAACGATCCTGCTCCAGGCCAAGAACAAAGCGCCGATTCCATTGGCCGGCTGCTTTACCCTCAAGGCCCTGCCAGATACCGACGCAGCCGACCTCAAGCCTGCGTTCCTTTACACGCCGGACAAGGGGATTACCCGGTTCAGCAACCCGCAAGCCCTCGAAAACAAGATCGATGAAATGCTGCAGGACGCCGCGGGGCGCGACGATCTGTTTCGCTACCTGTCGATCTCCCAGCGCAGCGAACTGAACAGCACGACCGACCTCACACAAACCAGCCGGATCATCGACGAAGACGTTTTCAAGGCGCAGATCGAATCCATCGAATACGCCCAGCGCCTCAATGCCCAGGCCATGGTGGATGAGCTGATCAAACTGCCCACACTGACCTCGATGCTTGACCAGGCCTTGAACGAGCGGCTTCCCGACTTCGATCAACGACAGGCCCGCGTCGCCTTGCGCAAGGGTGTCCCGCTGGGCGCTACCCATGCAATTCCGGTCACTGAGAGCATCGCGCTGAGCGACGCCGTATTGGTGTACTTTCATCATCAGGGTTGGCCTGCCGGGCATGACGTCGACCTGACGCACCCCGGCACGAGCGCACACACCGCGCAACAATGGGAAGGCATCATCGAGGCCACGGCCAGGAACCTGATCCCCAAGCTCAGCCAATGCATCGATGCCTACTGGGAGGCGAACAGCCCCTTCCACCTGTCACGCCGCCGCTTTCTTGCACGCGTCATTCGCGATGCATTGCAGGCCGCGATCCTGATCGAACGTGAAAAAGGGCAACTGACCCAGGCCCAAAGCCAGGAGCTGCTTCGACTGTTCAGGCCTTCGCGCCGGGAAGAGCCACTGCTGTTCATCGAAACGATTCGCCTCTGGGAATATGCGCCGCGTTTCGTCGAACTGGCGGGTTCGTTGATGATCAGCGGCAAGGATCATTATCTCTACACCCCCAGCCATGGCCTGCAGAAGGTCGCCAACTACCGGGGTTTCAAGGATGCGCTGTTCAAGCCCCCCGCCACAGTCGAGCCCGGACAAGCGCTCTACAACCTCTTGAGCCTGGAAGAACGCAACCGTTTTCTGCGCTTCGACCAGCCGCAAGTGTCGGGCGAATCGGTGAACCTGCCAGTGGCCGAGTCCCTGGCTGACGCGATCATTACCAAACAGCTGGACAACCTGCACTACGCCTTGGAAATGTCCCGCCAGGGCGACGTCAACCTCCATTCACTCATCGACAAGGCGCTGGATATCCGCACTTTGATCAACAAAAACCTGTTGGATCAGAAAACCAATGGGCATTGGGGCACACGACCGGCGTTTTACGGAGACTTGCGACCATCCAACTTCATGGCCGACCAACTGGAGAGGAAGATCAAGAGCTACACCGATGTCGAAGACGCTTTTCACACCCACTTCATCAAGCTGCCGCCCGCCAACACGGCCTCGCTGCACAGCGGGCTGGACAAACTACTGCCTGAACTGACCAACGTTTTCTCACTGGGCCTACGGGCCGAGGCCGAACTCAGAGAACGTGACGCAACGCTGCCGGCCGCCGCCCATGACTTGATCAGGAGCGTTTTCGCCTACGACGCCGACTACCCGGACCGCACGCAGCGCCCGGGTGTCAGAGGCTTTCAACCCGATGTCTATTCGTTGAAGCTGACATGCCGTACCGAGGAGCGCGTGACTTCCCTACGCCTGGCCAACTGTTTTTTAATGACCGAGCGCGGCGGCCTGGATACCCCCTACTCGGGCATGGCCATCCTTTGGTCCCCCACCGGCGGCCTACAGGCTTTTGCGAACGTCGAGCTGGCCACGGAGCAATTGAACAAAAACCTGCTGGACACTCGAAAACGCTTTGCCTGGCTCTCGAACCTGGCGCCCACTCAACGCATGCCCCACGGACGCTACCAACTCCAGGCCTATGAACTGCTGGAAGACAATGTGCTGGTGAATCGGATGAATTCGTTCATCGAACAGTTCAAGACCGAGCGCAATTACTTGAGCACGTTGAAGATCGGGGATTGGAAACTCAGCGGATCGGCGTTGCGCAACAGCCTCGACGCCTTGCTGGCCAAAGGCGCGCCCACCAATCTGAAGCGCGCGGCGGACATCGCCCGAGCCAACAGGCGAAAACAGACACTGCCCGCCTGGCTCGGTACGGCATCCCTGGAAGATCAACGCCTGCATATCGAACTGCTGGAGCAGTACAAGAACAGCGTGGTCGATGCCGATGCCAAGGACTATCTCGACGGTATCGAGCCATTGCGCACCTACGTGCATAAAAAGCTCAAAGCATTACTGGACGCACGCTTCCCTGGAAAAAACCTCGATCCCGACACCCTCCAGATCACGCCGAACCTTGCCGTCGTGGGGCCGGCCAACGCTTTGACCGACTTTGCCTTGCATCATGTCGATGTGACCCGAAACGGCTTCAAGGTTTCGTCAACCTCCACGCACAAACTGCCTGACGGTTTGAACGAGATGGCGGTCAGGCAAATATTATCGTCATTGGGTATTTCCACCGCCTATAAAGCACAGGTCATGGACACGCTGTCCGGCTCTGCCGCGCCAGCCTTGCAAAGCAAGCGACGGTTCCGCCGACAACTCCCCTGGCAACTGCTGCAACATGCTCACGCCCGGCACCTGCAGCAACAGCTCTCCAGCAAGGCATTCGACCTGATTCGCCAGGTACTGGACATGCCGGACGCCATCGCCCGTAGCGCGGTCGAAGGCGCCAGCGCAGTGTTTCGCCCAGTGGAACTGATCAAGACCGGCGGCGCGGCAGCGGTCAAGGCCCTTGGGCTTTACCTGGTGGGTTCGAGCGCCCAGGCGACCAATCCTCTTGTCCTGTACTCCCCTTATCATTCAGGTCACTGCTTTACCGAGTTCAAGGACGAAGCGAGTGTGGTCGCGGCATTCAACACGCCGGGCGCGCTCCAGGACTTGCTGATCCGCCGGCTTCCCGAAGACCAGCAAGCCCTCTTCAAGAACCTGTTCGCTTCGACACTCGGGCAGCTTTCGGAAATCACCCTGGGTTCCAACCCTATCCGCACAAACCTGCTCGACACGCTGTTCGATGACAACACGAAATTGCTGGCAGAACTGTTGGGTTCCCAGGCACAGGACAAGCGTCAATTCGACTGGAGTACCGTCTTACACCTGTTCAGCTCGGGCATCCGGCTAGTGGGAAGACAGTTGCCGGGCAAACTGACGTTCATAGAAACGCTGTGGGAAAGCTACCAGGACTTCAAGGCGTCTTCCGAGGCCCTGCAAGCGCGTGACTGGAAAACCGGCTTGCACAACTTCATCGCCGGCGCCGCCGAGATGGTCTCGCTGGGCCTGCTCAATCGCGACGATACATTCGGTCTGCTCGATCCCGTTGAACCCGCCTTGCCAAGTGTCCCGTCGACGCTCGACTGGAAGGACATCGCTTCCACCGGCCAACTGCGTACCGACCTGGGCGTCTTCGAAGCCACGGGCGTCAGCCTGTCCAACCTGCAAAAAAACCTGGTTGATGGAACCTACAAGGCCATGGAAAACGGCAAGCTTTATATCCCCTTGGCCGGCAAAGTCTTTCAAGTGGCAAAAGCCGGCCAAACCTGGCGAATCATTCATGAACACAGCGAGGGGCCGTTATTGAAAAAGTCCCCGGATGGCCGGACATGGGAAATCGACCCACAACGCCAAACCATCCGCTTTGGCAAGGCCGGGTCGAAGATGGCCATTACCTATAACGACTTCAAAGCCAAAGGTTCATTGAATATTGAAGCGCGAGGCATGGCTGAGATACGCCGGAAATATCCGCACCGGGCAAATGCAATCGTGCAAGCGCTGGAGACTGCGCGGGTCTACTCGTTCAATGCCCTCCACAACCTCCATCAACTCAAGCAACAGGTTGTTCCGGGCTCTCGACTGGACAACTACCTTAGATTGTTTTTTGGTGTCAGCAGTGTCGACGCCAGTCTTATCAGCAAAATAGAGACGGCGATCTCGCCGATATGCCAGGCATTGGCCGATCCTTCCTGGGAACTGCAAAATGCGAACCGCATCGTTGTCGGCCACCTCAAGAACCTGGAGGACAGAGCCACTGCATTCGTGCTCGAACCGGCTGCCGTTGAAAGAATCTATCTCACGCAGTTTTTCTTCGACATGGGATTGGATGGGTACAAGGCCGTCGTCCCCGACACCTTTAATGTCGACGCCCACGCCCAGGCAGCGACCTTCATCCATGAAGTCTCCCATCAGCTATTCGCTACCCTCGATATCATCTATCTGGACGCGGTACTGCCATTCCTCGACTTGATTTCAACAGCGACTCATCCAGGGCAAGTGCAATACGCCAAGCAAAAGGACCTGCAACTCAACGGACTTTCGTTGACCACCCCAAAATCCAAACTGTTCATGCACTGGGACAGCGCAGACAACGCCTACAAGAAGTTTGAGCAGCTGCCTTTGTACAAAGAAACAACCCGGGAGATCCTGAAGATCACTGGCGCCAAAACCATGGATATTGCCCGCGATGATTTTCTGGATCCGATTTTGCCGGGCAAGCGCATCGACGTCATACTCCGCAACGCCGACTCGCTCACACTGTTGATTTGTGAATTAGGACGGCAACTCGATGCGAGTCCTTCCCGGCAACTTGCCGTGCCGTGAGCTGCACGAGAGGGGGTATTGATCTTTTTTTCACGCAAAGTATGCGACGGTAGGCTACGACTGTTGTTTGAGCGAAAAAAACAGGCTCATTGATGCGCAAACGCCATGACGGCAGTTCTCGGCAGCTCATGCCGAAGGTTAGAATGCGGCAAACCAGGACGAATCAATGACCGAACATACCCTCTCGGAAGCCGAATACGACGCCATTACCGATGCCGCAGCCCATTGGTGCATGCGATTGCATGCCGTCGACTGCACCGATGCCGAACGGCAGGCATTCAAGCAGTGGCACGATGCCGATCCCCTGCATGCTTTCGAATACGAAGCCATGCTGGAAATCTGGGATGTCGCCGATCATCTGCCGCGCGTCGAGGCCATGGCCGCCACTCCAGCGTCCAGGCCCCGGTCGCGCTGGAGCCGGTTGGCTGTCGCGGCCGCAGTGTTCGTCGTCGGCCTGCCCCTGGCTGCCTACACCGCCTGGAACCTGGACTGGATCGCCAATTCCTACCAGCGGTTCGAAGCCGGCACGAGCGTGAGCCATGTCACCTTGAGTGACGGCAGCCAGGTGGAACTCAACCTGGGCAGCGAGCTGACCTTCGCCAACTACAAGAACGAGCGCCGGGTAACCCTGGAAAAGGGCGAGGCGTTTTTTGATGTCAGCCATGACAAACAGCGTCCGTTTGTCGTGCGCGCGGGCCAAGGCCAGGTGCGTGTGACCGGTACTCGCTTCAACGTCTGGATGTACCAGGACCAGGTGCGGGTCACGCTGGTGGAAGGCTCGGTCAGGGTCACCAGCAACCAAGCGCTCACCCGTAACGGCCTGCAACTTTCGCCGGGCATGCAGGCGAGCTACAAGGCGGGCGACTATCAGCCCCAAGTCCGCGAGACAGCCGCGAACGACAGCTCGCTGGCGTGGCGCACCGGCAAGCTGGTGCTGGATGACCTCGCCCTGAGCGATGCGCTACCGCTGATCAACCGCTACCTCGAGCGTCCCGTCATGCTCGCTGACAACAGCACCGGCGGCCTGCGTGTCGGCGGTGTCTACAACATCAGCGAAGTACAGAACCTTGTGGCTTCGTTGCCCAAAGTCCTGCCGGTCTACCTGACCCAGAACAAGGACGGCAACCCGGTGCTCAATCCCATCGGGCAGCGGCCGGTCCATAACTGAAAGCCTCCCCTGTAGGAGCAAAGCTTGCTCGCGATAGCGGTGAATCAGCCTGACTCGTTCTTGAAGTACCGCCCCCATCGCGAGCAAGCTCGCTCCCACATTGGAAGTGTGGTGGACTCAGGTTATGTGAATGCCGCAACACCCTTGTGGGAGCGAGCTTGCTCGCGATGACGCCTGCAAGCCACAACAGCGGTTATTGCGTCGCCACCCTGCCCGCCTCATCACGCTCACGGATAATCACGGCCTGATAATGCGGATCGGCCTTGATCTGCTGTTCGGTGAAGGGCAGCACACTCCACTGCTTCTGCGAAAACGCCTGGGTCTGGTCGGCCGAATACGGCGAAGCGGGGTCGCTGGAAATGGAGAATGCCAACAATCCCTGGGCTTGCGGACCTTTACCGTCAAACGTCACCACTTGCAGGTAACTGGTACCGCTGACCACCTCCCGCTTGCCGTTCGCCCCCGGCACGCTCTGGATCGCGTTATAGATGCCCAACTCCCCGGGGCCGCCGTGGATCGGCGTCTGTCGGCTGCCGCTACTGGCCACCTGGACGTCCTGCCATCGGCTGTCCTTCGACAACCCCGCAACCTTCAC
The DNA here is from genome assembly GCF_900100025.1 of Pseudomonas sp. NFACC56-3. Lineage (NCBI taxonomy): Bacteria > Pseudomonadati > Pseudomonadota > Gammaproteobacteria > Pseudomonadales > Pseudomonadaceae > Pseudomonas > Pseudomonas sp. NFACC56-3. The sequence goes on from NZ_FMTK01000019.1 coordinate 53,101, forward strand.
CGCCGCCACCGAAGCCAGCATGGCCTCGCGCACAGCCTTGAGCACCGGCGGTCGCTCGATCGCCAGGCCGCGCGGGGTGCGTTGCGGGTCTTTGGGATCGAACGCAACGCGCCATGAGTCCGGCACCGCCTGCAGCCGTTCCATGATCTGCTGGAAGTACACCAAGCCCAGCCCGCTGTTCAGGCCGGCCTTGCGATCCCAGGCCTTGAGGCTGGCACAGGCTTCGGCCAATGCCGACGCATCGCCCCCCAGGTCACCGGCGCAAACGCCGAGCAGGTCCGGCATCACCTGGTCAGCCAGGTAAACCTGATCGTCCATGACCATGCGCTGCAAATCCTCCACCTTCACCGGTCCATCCTTGGCCAACTGGCCCACCCGCTCCAGCGCAAAACGCGCCCGCAGGCCCAGCGGCTGACCTTGCTGGCTGATCACCGGGGAAAAACCGGACAACGGCTGCGCAGGATTGACCATCCAGGCCGAATCGTTGGAGTTCTGCACATAATCTCGGCGCAGCAACTGCGGGAGCTTGTCGGCGGCATAGATGCCCTTTTGCACGGCGTTGGAATCGCTGCCCCAGGCACATTCGCTGCGACTGCCATCCAGCACGATCAGTTGCAACCCGGCCCTGGGATCGCTGCACCGGGCCAGTTTGTCGGCGTCGACGTTCGGCACCACCGACACGTTCATGTAGAGGCTTTGCCCCTGGTCGTCCACCGCCAGGGTATTGACCCAGGGAATGCCTTGGATCTTATGGACAGCGTCCTGCAAATCCTTGAGGGTGACAGCCTTGTTCATGGCGTACCACTGGGCCAGCACGCGATCGTTTTCCAGGTTCGCGTCCCGCAGGCTGTAGGCGAACCGGTTGTCCCAGTCCAGTCGGCCGGGCCATTGCACGATCGGGCCGAACTGCGAGCCATAGACCACGCGGGAAACCGTCTGCACCTGGCCGTCGGGTTGCTTGATGTCCACCGCGACCGTCTGCTGGCTCATCGGCACGGATTTGCCATCGAGCAGGTAGCGGGTCGGATCTTTCGGGTCGAGCTGCAGCCGGTACAGGGTGAAATGCTTGGAACTGTCGACGGTGTGGGTCCAGGCCAGGTGCTGGCTGAAACCGATATTGATCATCGGCAGGCCTGGCAACGCCGCGCCCATGACGTCCAGCTTGCCGGGAATGGTCAGGTGCATCTGGTAGAAACGCATGCCGCCCACCCACGGAAAATGCGGGTTCGCCAGCAGCATCCCGCGACCGTTGAACGAACGTTCACTGCCGATGGCCAGGGCATTGCTGCCACGCTCCAGGGCAAAACGCTGCTGCCGGGTTGCGGCGACGGCGAAACCGGCGACCGGGGCGTCCGCGCGTGCCGTCGCCTGGGGCGGTTGCGCCCCAGCCAGGGCTTCGGCGAACTGGCCGACGCCACCTTCCACCAACAACCGACGGGTCAATTTGACCAGGTCCAGCGCGGTGATCGGCCGCACCCAATCGCTGGCGCATTGCTCGGGCAGGCCCTTGGCCTTGCGCTCGGCCAACGTGCGGTTGTAACCCGCCGCATAGCCTTCGACCAGCTGCTGCACCTGAGGCGTCTGGGCCTGCCAGAAACCGGAGACCGCTTGCGGCGTGTTGAGCCAACTGAAAAACAGATCGCTGACGCGGTTCTGTCGCTGCTCGATCGTGACCTGCTCGGGTCCGAAATAACGCGAACGCTGGGCATTGACCGTGACGATCTCATTGGCCAGCAGACACAGATTGTCCTGAGCGTAGGCATAACCGATGCCATAACCCAGCCCACGCTCGTCCTGAGCCCGGATATGTGGCACGCCAAAACGGGTGCGACGGATCTCGGCACTGGCCTGTTGCCCATCGTCCTGTGCACTGACCACGGGGCTGAGCCCGAGGGCGATCCCTAGAAAAGCGCCTGCAAGGCCAACCCTCGATAACTGCCCGGACATTCTCACGTTCACTCCTGATGAAAACTGCAGAAACCAGAACGGCTACCGGTGCGCCAGTAAACAAGCACTCGGCCCGCCTGGGAAATCACACGCCGCGTGCTGAACCGGAATGTGCCTACCTTGAAAACGAACCGGATGACAAAAAATTAATGGCCGCACGCCGCTTGAATACGGGGGTTTGACGAAGCAGGGGCAATTTTTTCACATCACCGCCCTCATGATTGCGCATCCTCGTTCGTCCTATAACAGGAGAGCATTCGTGACCTTTTCTGATCTGGCTGGTAAGGAGTTTCTGCATGCGTAACGCGCAACTGCCCATGGAGGGCAAGCCAAGGCCGACCGGCGTCCCGCTGAGCGCCACCCACCGTGAATTCGAGAAGCCGCCAGAGCGCGGCGGCAATGACCATATCAGGCGCCTGCTCAAGAGCTTCGGGCTCAGGACCAGCCTGATTCGCCTCAAAGTCATCGACGCGTTGCTCAAGGCCGCCCACGAAAACCGCTGCCTGGGCGTGCGTGGTGTGCACAGTCAGTTACTGGGGTTGGACATTCCGTTGTCCTTTCTCAGCGTGCGCGAGGTGTTGAAGCGCCTGTGCAGCGAGGGTGTCGTGACCCTCAACCCCGATAAAAGCTACCGCCTGCACCCCAGCGCGCTGGCCGTGCTCGAGGCCGAGGAATGAAGCCGGCGCTCAGGGCTTGACCTTGCGCCGCATCACGCCGTTGATCACCACCACGATGACCGCCACGGCAATGGCGATGTATTGAAACAGCTGCTCGCTGATCATGCCCTTGCCCTGCATCCAGGACAGCCCGAGCATGATTGCCAGGACGACGAGGACGATCAGAATCGAGTATTTCAAACGTTGCGAATGAGTCATTGCCAATTTCCTGAATGTATCCGTTCTGTATCCGAAGGCTTGCCGATCCATACCTCATCTACCGGAATGACGACTCACCAACGGGGCTCCATGGTACAGCCGAAGGCGTGTCTTCGTGCAATCCGCTCGTTTTATCCCTTGGCTGACTGACATCTAAAGCTGCGCCCCCTCAGGCCGATATATACGGAACTGCCCATCCGCCAGCTTCAGAAATCGCCTTCGTGCAAGGATTCCCCGTATGCCCTCACTCCGAACGATCCAGGCTCGCTATACCCTGTTTCTGGTTGTTTTCATGCTGGTGGTGTCCCTCTTGACCGTGGTGGGCATCAGTTACCTGGTCGCGCCCAAGCTGCGCCAGACTGAAGAGGAAGTGGCACTTAACCGCATCGCCGAGGTTGCCGAGCAGATCCAGGGCGAACTGAACAAGGTGCAGGCGCAGCAACGCAGCATTACCCAGACCATCCCGCTGCTCGACAGCGATGCCATCGACAAAGTGTTGCCGGGGCTGGTGGATCAGTACGGCGAGCTGAAAGTCTTCGGCGGCGGGATCTGGCCCTTGCCCAACCAGCGGGCCGAGGGACGCAGCAAATTCAGCACGTTCTGGCATCGCGATGCGTCCGGCAAACTGGTGGTCAATACCTTCTGGAACAGTGACGCCGCGCCCAACTATTACGAACAACCCTGGCACAAGGGCGGCATGGCCACTCCACCGGGCAAATGCGCCTGGGCCGCGGCCTACAAAGACGACGCCAGCGCCGAACCACGCACCAACTGCGCCATGGCCATCCAGAAAAACGGCGTGCCTTACGGCGTTTCCACCATCGACGTGACCTTGGGCTTTTTCAATGAGCTGGTGGCACGCAAGGAAGCCGAGCTGAGCGCCGAGATGCTGATCGTGGAAGGCGACGGCAAGATCATCAGCAACAGTTCGCGCATCAGCGGGCCGATCGTGCTGAAGAACATCAGCGAACTGGCGGCCACCTCGCCATTCGCCGCCCAGGTCAAGGCGGGCCTGGCCAAGCGCGACCAACCGCTGCAACGTGTGGAGTTCGACAACAAGGGCGAGGCCAGTACCTTCTTCATGCGCCCTATCGAAGGTTCGCCGTGGTTCCTTGCCACCGCATTGCCGACCCGCCTGATCACGGCCCAGCGCGATGACGTACTGAGCACGCTGAGCCTGCTGCAGATCCCGATGGTGATCCTGTTGGTCTTGATGCAGCTGTACGCGATCCGTCAGTTGACCCATCGCATGAAGGTCCTCAAAGGCAACATCGACGCCCTGTCCACTGGCGATGCCGACCTGACCCGACGCATCACCATCCGGGCCGAGGATGAATTGGGCGCAATCGGGCACTCGGTCAACCGCTTCATCGCTTACCTGCAAGGCATGATCGGTGAAGTCACCCAGGCCACCGGCGCCATGGCGTCGAGCCTGGGCGATCTGCAGCGGACCTCGGCCCACACCAGCGAAATCCTGATGCGCCACGCCTCGGAAACCGACCAGACCGTGACGGCCATCACCCAGATGAGCTCCACGGCTGAAAGCGTCGCGCATAACGCGGCCGAGACCGCGGCGTTCACCCAACGCGCCAACGAGCACGCCGATCGCTCCCGCGTGGTGGTCGGTGAGGCCTCCAACAGTGTGGTGGCCTTGATCGACGAAGTGGCCAGCGCCACCCGCAAAGTCGAGAGCATGCAACAGGACGCTCAGCGCATCACCGAGATTTTGGGTGTGATCGGCGCCATCGCCGGACAGACCAACCTGCTGGCCCTCAACGCCGCCATTGAAGCCGCCCGGGCTGGCGAGCAAGGCCGTGGTTTTGCCGTGGTGGCCGACGAAGTCCGCGCCCTCGCCGCCCGCACCCAGGCCAGCACCTCGGAAATCAACGAAATGCTGACCCGCCTGACCCAAGGCGTGAGTTCGTCGGTCTCGGCCATGGAAAACACCCAGGCCAGCTGCCAGTCGGCCGCCGACGCAACCTCGCGCGTCAACTCGGGCCTGGACGAAATGGCCGGCTCGGTCAGCCAGATCAACAGCCTGAGCACCCAGATCGCCACGGCCGCCGAGCAACAAAGCGCGGTGACCGAGGAGATCAATCGCAGCATGGTGCAAATCCGCCACATGGTCGAGGAACTGGTGGAAAGTGGCCTGGCCAGCGAAACCAACACCCGGCAACTGCTGGAAGCCAACACACGGGTGAATGAGATCATGGGGCGGTTCAAGGTTCGCTAAAAACTCACCATCCCCCTGTGGGAGCGAGCTTGCTCGCGATAGCGTCGGATCAGTTGCAAGGTTGTGACTGACAAACCGCTATCGCGAGCAAGCACGCTCCCACAGGACTGTACTCGCCCTCCCAACCTGACAATTCTGTAATCCCTGCCTCAGCCCCCTGTCAGCTCGTGCTCGCCACTCTCTGTTATCCTTGCGCCAAACCGTTCGACACGAGACCTCCTTCATGGCCAACCCCCTGCACCTGCTCGCCTTGAGCGCCCTGTTCATCACCACCCTGGCCCAGGCCGCCGAACCGGTCACCATTGATGTGCACCGTGACGCCAATTGCGGCTGCTGCAAAAAGTGGATCTCGCATTTGCAAGAAAACGGCTTCAAGGTCAACGACCATGTCGAGGCCGACATGAGTTCGGTCAAGCAACGCCTGGGCGTGGCGCCGAACCTGCGCTCCTGCCACACCGCCGAAATCAACGGCAAATTCGTCGAAGGCCATGTCCCGGCCGACCAGGTGCTGGCGCTGAGCAAGCGCGATGACTTGCTCGGCGTGGCCGCACCGGGCATGCCCATGGGCTCGCCCGGCATGGAGATGGACGGCATGAGCGACGCTTATCAAGTGATCGGCCTGAAAAAAGACGGGACCCAAACCGTAGTGGCGGATTACCCGGCCCACTGATGGGCCAAGCCTATATCGGCTTGTTCCTGGCGGCATTTGGCGCGGCGACCTTGCTGCCGCTGCAATCGGAGGCCTTGCTGGTCGGTCTGCTGCTCGGCGAGCGCCACGCTGTCTGGTTGTTGCTGGGGGTCGCCACGCTCGGCAACGTCCTGGGTTCGCTGGTGAACTGGTGGCTGGGCACACGCCTGGAACACTTCAAGGACCGACGCTGGTTTCCGGTCAGCCCGACGCACCTGGACAAGGCTCGCATGCATTACCAGCGCTTCGGCCGCTGGTCGCTGCTGCTCAGTTGGTTGCCGATCATCGGCGATCCGTTGACCCTGGTGGCCGGGGTGATGGGTGAGCCGTGGCGCCGCTTCCTGCTGATCGTGACCGTTGCCAAAGGCTTGCGCTATGGCGTTCTCGCCCTGGCCACGCTGGGCTGGATGGGTTGAACATTCAGGCCGTTCGGTTGCCTGTGGTTAATGTCGCCATAATCGGGTCGCGCCAGGATCGGCGGCGGCCACAAGGAGATTGACCATGTCCCGAACCCCCACGCGCTGGTTGCCCAGCCTCTTGCTCAGCGCCGCCCTGCCCCTGCTCGCCCAGGCCGCCACTCCGCCGGAAGGCCCGGCCTACGGCGCCCAGTTGGAGGGCTTCGAATACCCCTATACCCTCAAGCACTTCGCCTTCCAGTCCCAGGGCCAATCGTTGCAGATGGGCTATATGGACGTGCCGGCCCAAGGCAAGGTCAATGGCCGCACCGTGATGCTGATGCACGGCAAGAATTTCTGCGCCGCCACCTGGGGCGATTCGATCAAGGTGCTGAGCGAAGCCGGCTACCGGGTCATCGCCGCGGACCAGGTGGGCTTCTGCACATCGAGCAAACCCGAGCATTACCAGTACAGCTTCCAGCAACTGGCGACCAACACCCAGGCCTTGCTCAAGACCCTCGGTGTACAGAAAGCCATCGTCCTCGGCCATTCCACCGGCGGCATGCTCGCCACCCGTTACGCCTTGCAGTTCCCCGATCAGGTCGAGCGCCTGGCGATGGTCAATCCCATTGGCCTGGAAGACTGGAAAGCCTTGGGCGTGCCCTACCGCACCGTGGACCAATGGTACGCCCGTGAGCTGAAAGTCACCGCCGAGGGCATTCGCAATTACGAGCGCACGACCTATTACGCCGGCCGCTGGAAACCTGAGTTCGACCGCTGGGTGGACATGCTCGCCGGTTTGAACAAGGGCCCGGGTCATACACAAGTGGCGTGGAACTCGGCGCTGATCTACGACATGATCTTCACCCAGCCGGTCTATTACGAGTTCAAGGACCTGACCGTACCCACCCTGTTGTTGATCGGTACCTCCGACACCACCGCCATCGGCAGCGACATCGCGCCGCCGGCGGTAAAGGCCAAGCTGGGCCGCTACGAGGTATTGGGCAAGCAGACCGCCGGGCTGATTCCCCGCTCGACCCTGGTGGAGTTCCCCAATCTGGGGCATGCCCCGCAGATGGAAGAGCCGGATCGGTTCCACAAGGCCCTGCTGGGCTGGCTGGACAAACCCATTCACTGACGAGGTGTTCCATGACGGTGCAAATAGCAGTCATAGACGATTGGCAAGATGTGGCAGGCAGTGTGGTGGATTGGTCGGTGCTGGACAGCGTCGGCCACGTGACCTTCCTCCACGACTATCCCGCCGACCGTGACACCCTCGCCGAACGCTTGCAGCGCTTCGAGGTGATCTGCGTGATGCGCGAACGCACGGTGTTCGACGAAGGCCTGCTGCGCCGCTTGCCCAATCTCAAGCTACTGCTCACCGGCGGCATGCGCAATGCCGCCCTGGACCTGAAGGCCGCCGCCGAGCTGGGCATCCAAGTGTGTGGCACCGACAGCTACAAGCATGCCGCGCCCGAACTGACCTGGGCGCTGATCATGGCCCTGGTCCGCAATCTGGTGCAGGAAGCCAACGCCTTGCGCGCCGGCCTGTGGCAGCAAGGCCTGGGCGGCGACCTGCACGGCAAGACACTGGCGCTCCTCGGCCTGGGCAGCATCGGTACACGGGTGGCACAGTTCGGCCAGGCGTTCGGCATGCGGGTCATCGCCTGGAGCCAGAACCTCAGCGCCGAACGGGCCGCCGAAGTGGGCGTGACCTACGTCAGCAAGCAGGCGTTGTTCGAACAGGCCGACATTCTCTCGATCCACCTGGTGCTCGGCGAACGCACCCGCGGCCTGGTGGATGCCCAGGCGCTGGGCTGGATGAAACCCGAAGCGCTGCTGGTCAACACCTCCCGCGGGCCAATCGTCGATGAAACCGCCCTGATCGAGGCCCTCCAGCAGCGGCGCCTGGCCGGCGCCGCCCTGGACGTCTTCGCCCAGGAGCCCCTGCCTCTGGCCCATCCGTTCCGCACCCTGGAGAACGTGCTGGCCACACCTCACGTGGGTTATGTCAGCCGACAGAATTACCAGCAGTTCTATTCCCAGATGATCGAAGACCTGCTGGCCTGGACGGCGGGCCAGCCGATTCGGTTGCTAACGCCGGCGGGCTGAACTCTACCCAAATACTCAGGACAACTCCTTCTGTGGAAGCGGGCTTGCTCGCGAATGCGGTGTATCCGTCGGGCAAATGTGTGACTGACAGACCGCATTCGCGAGCAAGCCCGCTCCCACGAAGCTGCGTGTTTCGAGCGCCCATAGCTGGCATCAAAACGCCATCGCTCCACCCGCCCTCCAATAGTGCATCGCGCCATTCCATCGCGCACGCCAATGAACCAACGCCCTCCCCCTACACTTTTTCCTTTGCAGGAAACTGCACTTCGTCGGTGCGTACTCCCCTTCGTCGTGTAAGACATTGCCGCTAAAAAACGTGATTGTCGGACAATGCGACGAACCGAGGCGCACCGCTCTAGGATATGACCTAGACTGCCAAACCGGGGAGAAAACCGACCGGTCATCCGGACGAAAAAAAGTCGAAACTTTTCGCAACGGCGACAGGTCAGGTTAGAGGTAGGGCAACAGCGACTGGTGCAGTCCTTGCACTGGTCATTGCAACAGCTCCTTCAGCTGATTCGCTTCGTCGCGTTTGGGTAGCCGTTCGCTTTCCTTGCGTAGCGCTTGTGCGCCTGGCCGCAGGATTCGGCCAATGAAACAACAGCTCTGGCGCGTGCCGGAAACAGATCGAGAAAATGGGAGATATTTATGATCAGTGCTGCCTTGGAACCACAACAAGTCCGTTCTCAATTACCGCCGGCGGCCGGATCGCCGACGGCCCCGGTGCTGGTCACCGGCGGCAAGGCACTGCTCCCTGTCGTTCGACAGAATCCCAATCGCAAGAAAGTCTTGTTCGTCACCTCGGAAATCGCCGACCTGGTCAAGACCGGCGGCCTGGGCGATGTGTCCTCGGCACTGCCTCGGGCCATGGCGGGGCTGCATGATGTCCGGGTGCTGATCCCTGGCTATCCGCAAGTGATGAACAGCGGCAATCCGATCCACATCGTCGGCGAACTGGGTGGCCACGCAGCCCTGCCGCCCTGCAAGATCGGGCGCATGGACATGGCCGACGGCCTGGTGATCTACGTACTGATCTGCCCGGAACTGTTTGCCCGCGAAGGCTCTCCCTACGGCGCCAACAACGGTCGCGACTGGCCGGACAACCACATTCGCTTCGCCCGCCTGGGCCTGGCCGCCGCCGACATCGCCGCCAACCTGGCGCAGATCCACTGGTGCCCGGACCTGGTCCACGCCCACGACTGGCCAGCCGGGTTGGCGCCAGCCTACATGCACTGGCGCGGGCAACGCACCCCGACCCTGTTTACCATCCACAACCTGGCGTACCAGGGCGTGGTCAGCCTGGCGTCCTGCCCGGAACTGGGCATCCCCGAGCACGCCCTGCAACAGGAAGGCATGGAGTTCTACGGCAAACTGTCGTTCCTCAAGGCCGGGATGGCCTACTCCAGCCATATCACCACTGTCAGCGCCACCTATGCCCAGGAGATCACCACCCCTGAGTTTGGTTGCGGACTCGACGGTTTCCTGGCTGCCAAGACCCAACAAGGCTTGCTCAGCGGCATCCCCAACGGCATCGATGAAAGCTGGGATTCGGCCACCGACACCCACCTGTTCCGTCAGTTCTCCATGGGCGACTGGGAAGGCAAGGCCGTCAACGCCAGCCATGTGCGTGAACTGTTTGGCCTCGACGACTCCACTGGCCCGCTGTTCGCCGTGGTTTCGCGCCTGGTCTACCAGAAAGGCCTGGACCTGACCGAAGCGGTCGCCGAGTTCATCGTCGAATCCGGCGGCCAGATCGCCATCATCGGCCGCGGCGAACCGGAGGAAGAACAGGCCATGCGCGAACTGGCACTGCGCTTCCCCGGCCGCATCGGCGTGCGCATCGGCTTCAACGAAACCGATGCCCGGCGGATGTTCGCCGGCAGCGATTTCCTGCTGATGCCGTCGCGCTACGAACCCTGTGGCTTGAGCCAGATGTACGCCCAACGTTTCGGCTCGCTGCCGGTGGCGCGCAATACCGGAGGCCTGGCGGACACCATCGAAGATGGCGTCACCGGTTTCCTGTTCGATGAGTCCACCGTGGAGAGCTACCAGCAGGCCTTGAGCCGGGCCTTCAAGGTCTTCGAGTTCCCCGACCTGCTCAACGCCATGCGCTGCCGGGCCATGTCGGCACCGTTCAACTGGCGCCAGGCCGTGGAACCCTACGCCGAACTCTACGAACAGCTGGTGGCGAAGTCACTGGGAAAATCGGCCAGACAATGAGGTAACAATGACGTCAAGGACGCCTGATACATGGACCCACGGGGCGGTCACGCTGGACGACGAGCACACCCGCTTCGCCCTCTGGGCCCCGGATGCCTTTTTTGTCAGTGTCGAACTCGACACTGGAGAGTCAATACCGCTACTGCCCCAAGCCGACGGCTGGTTCATGATCCAGACCCGTTGCCCCGCCGGCACCCGCTACCGCTACAACATCGATGGCGAGCTGGAGGTGCCGGACCCGGCCTCTCGCGCCCAGGCCGGCGACATCGACCGTCACAGCGTGGTGGTCGACCCCCATGCCTACCCGTGGCGGCACACCCAATGGTGTGGCCGTCCCTGGCACGAAGCCGTCATCTACGAATTGCACGTGGGCGCCCTGGGCGGTTTCAACGGTGTCGAACAGCATTTGGCCCGCCTGGCGGGGCTGGGCGTCACCGCCATCGAGCTGATGCCACTGGCGCAGTTTCCCGGCGATCGCAACTGGGGCTACGACGGAGTCCTGCCCTACGCGCCCCAAGCCTCCTACGGCACGCCTGAACAGCTCAAGCATCTGATCGACAGCGCCCACGGCCATGGGCTGTCCGTCATCCTGGACGTGGTCTACAACCACTTCGGCCCCGACGGCAACTACCTGCATCGCTATGCCAAGGGCTTCTTCCGCGAAGACAAGCACACGCCCTGGGGCGCGGCGATCGATTTCCGTCGCCGCGAAGTGCGGGACTTCTTCATCGACAATGCGCTCATGTGGCTGTTGGAATACCGCTTCGACGGCCTGCGCCTCGACGCGGTACACGCCATCGAAGACCCGGACTTTCTCCAGGAGCTGGCAGCCAGGGTGCGCGAACAGGTGGACCCGAGCCGGCATGTCTGGCTGACCGTGGAAAACGAGCACAACCAGGCCAGCCTGCTGGAACAGGGCTACGACGCCCAGTGGAACGACGATGGCCACAATGCCTTGCACGTGCTGCTGACTGGCGAGACCGACGCCTACTACGCCGACTATGCCGAGCAGCCGACGGAACAACTGGCACGGTGCCTGAGCCAGGGTTTTGTCTTCCAGGGCCACACCAATCGCCACGGCGAATCCCGGGGCGAACCCAGCGGTCACCTGCCACCGAGCGCATTCGTGCTGTTCCTGCAGAATCATGACCAGGTCGGCAACCGTGCCCTGGGCGAACGCCTGCATCAGCTCGCCCCGCCCCAGGCCTTGCAAGCGGCGACCGTCTTGTTGCTGTTGTCACCGATGATTCCGCTGCTGTTCATGGGCGATGAGGTGGCCGCCGAACAACCGTTCCTGTTCTTTACCAGTCATCACGGCGAACTGGCAGAACTCGTGCGCGAAGGCCGACGCAACGAGTTCAAGGCGTTCAGTGCCTTTGCCGATCCGCAGAAGCGCGAGCGGATTCCCGACCCCAACGCGGCCAGCACCTTCGAGGTTTCACGGCCAAGCCTGGAATCGCAACGCGCGGAGCAGCAGGCCAGCGAGGCGCTGTATCGCCAACTGCTGAAAATCCGCCGTGAAGAGATCGTCCCGCGCTTGCCCGGTGCCCAGGCCCTGGGGGCCGATGTGCTGGGCCATGGTGCCGTCAGCGCACGCTGGCGACTGGGCGATGGCAGTGTGTTGCGCATCGACCTGAACCTTGGCGACCAGCCCGTCGCACACCAAGCCCCGGAAGAGGCACGCATTCTTTTCGAACATCCGCAGCAGGTCGTGGGTCTGTTGCAACAGGGCGTCCTTGCCCCCCACAGCGCGCTGGTCAGTCTGACGCAGGCGACAACCTTGCCCAACATCACTGGAGAGCGCCTATGAGCGATGCGCAACTGGAAATCCTCGCCAGCCGAGCGGGCCTGGCGGTGGATTGGATCGATGCCAATGGCCGGGCCCAGAAAGTCTCGGCGGCAGTCTTGCGCTCGGTCCTCACGGGCCTCGGCCACCCAGCTGGAAGTGCCCAGGAAATCGACGCCAGCCTGCTGCAGTTGCAGAAAGATCAACAGAACCATCAACTGCCACCGCTGATCACCGCCGATGTCGGGGCCAGCCTGGACTTGAGCCGCTACTTCGAGGCCGGGACACCCTGCGAAATCAAACTCGAAGACGGCGCGACGCTGAATCTGAACCTCGATGCCGACGGCAAGCTGCCGGGCATGGTCCCGGTGGGTTATCAGCACGTCAACATCCGGGGCCAGCATTTCACCCTGGCCGTCGCACCTGCTCGCTGCTACAGCGTGGCCGATGCGGTGGACGACCCGACGCCCCGAGCCTGGGGCTTGAGCGCGCAACTGTATGCCCTGCGACGCCCCCGGGACGGCGGTTTCGGTGATACCCAGGCCCTGGAGGAACTGGTGCGGGTGGCCGGCGAACGCGGCGCCGACGCCGTTGCCATCAGCCCGATGCACGCGATGTTCAGCAGCGACACCGGGCGCTACAGCCCTTACTCGCCGTCCAGCCGACTGTTCCTCAACAGCCTGTACGCCGCCCCCGGCACCATCCTCGGCGAACGCGCCCTGCGCACCGCCATTGACGCCACCGGCTTGACCAACCAACTGCGCAACCTGGAAGAGCAGCCGCTGATCGACTGGCCAGTCGCCGCCCAGGCCAAGCAGAAAATCCTCCGCGCCCTGTACGACGGGTTCAGCCAGGGCTCGCACCCGCTGCATGAAGACTTCAGCAGTTTCCGCCACACCAGCGGCGAAGCCCTGGAAAACCATTGCCGCTTCGAAGCCTTGCAGGCCGAACGCGCCGCCCGGGGCGAAAGCCTCGACTGGCGGCAGTGGCCGGAAGAATGGCGCGATCCGCGCAGCGCGGTCCTGGCCCATTTCGCCGAAGAAAATGCCGACGAAATCGGTTTCTACGCCTTTTGCCAATGGTTGATCGCCCGCTGCCTGGAACGCGCCCAGAGCGCAGCCAAATCCAGCGGCATGGGCATCGGCCTGATCGCCGATCTGGCGGTAGGTGCCGATGGCGCTGGCAGCCAGGCCTGGAGCCGGCAGGATGAACTGCTCGCCTCGTTGACCGTGGGCGCACCGCCGGACATTCTCAATCGTTCCGGCCAAGGCTGGGGCATTTCGGCGTTCTCCCCGGAAGGCCTGGTGCGCAACGGCTTTCGCGCCTTCATTGAAATGCTGCGGGCCAACTTTGCCCACGCCGGTGGCTTGCGCATCGATCACGTCATGGGCTTGCAACGGCTCTGGGTGATTCCCAACGACGCCCCACCCAGCGACGGTGCCTATCTGTATTACCCGGTAGACGACCTGTTGCGCTTGCTGGCACTGGAATCCCATCGGCACCAGGCCATCGTACTGGGCGAAGACCTCGGTACCGTGCCGGATGGCTTGCGGGACAAACTCAGCGCCCGCTCGATCCTCGGCATGCGCGTGCTGTTGTTCGAACAGGACAACACCCACTTCAAACCCATCCTCGACTGGCCGGACAACGCCCTGGCCACCACCAGCACCCATGACTTGCCGACGCTCAACGGCTGGTGGCACGGTCACGACATCGACTGGAACGCCCGGCTGGACCTGATCGACTCCCACACCGAAATGGACTGGCGCAAACACCGCGAGCGCGAACGCGAAGGTCTGCGCCAAGTGCTGAATCAGGATCCGCAGAATTTCCGCGAAGAACACCGCGAGACCGATCAGGTGCTGGATGCCAGCGTGCGCTTCCTCGGCCACACCCGCGCACCGCTGGTGTTGCTGCCACTCGAAGATGCCCTGGGGATCGAGGAGCAGGCCAACCTGCCCGGCACCATCGATACCCATCCCAATTGGCGCCGCCGCCTGGCCCAACAGAGCCAGGCGTTGCTGGATCACCCGGACGCCGCCCGGCGTCTGGAAATACTCGCCTGCGCGCGACTTCAGGCGAACGAGCGTGACCGATGAAACAGCCATTGATCCAACCTCTGCGGGCAACATTGCGCCTGCAGTTCCATAAAGGCTTCACCCTGGACGATGCCATACCCCAGGTGCCGTACTTCGCCGCGTTGGGCATCAGCCACATTTATGCCTCTCCGCTGCTCAAGGCCCGGGCCGGTTCCATGCACGGCTACGACGTGGTCGATCCAACCCTGGTCAACCCCGAGCTGGGTGGCGAAGCCGCGCTCAAGCGCCTGGTTGCAGTCTTGCGCGAGCACCGGATGGGCTTGATCCTCGACATCGTCTCCAATCACATGGCCGTCGGCGGCAATGACAATCCCTGGTGGCTGGACCTGCTGGAATGGGGTCGACTCAGCCCCTACGGCGAGTTCTTCGATATCCAGTGGCATTCCCCCGACCCGCTGATGGAAGGCCAGTTGTTGCTGCCGTTCCTGGGCAGCGACTACGGCGTGGCCTTGCAGGAAGGCACCTTGCGACTTCGCTTCGATGCCACCGATGGCAGCTTCTACGTCGAACACTATGAACACCGCTTCCCGATTTGCCCGATGCACTACGGCGAGCTGCTCAAACCCGCCGAAACCCTGCCCGTCGAACAGGCCGAATCACTCAAGACCCTGGCTGAGCGCTTCACCACGTTGAATTACCAGACCGATGCCCACGCCCTCGCCCGCCCGCTGCAAACGGAGTTGCGGGACCTGGCGGCACACGCCGGCATCCTGGCCGCCATCGAGGCCAACCTGGCTGGCTACGACTCTACCCGGCCCCAGGGTTTCGAACGCCTGCATCAATTGCTGGAGCGCCAGAGCTACCGGCTCGCCAGCTGGCGCACCGCGGCGGACGACATCAATTGGCGGCGCTTTTTCGATGTCAATGAATTGGGCGGGCTGCGGGTCGAGCGTCCGGCGGTATTCGAAGCCACCCATGCCAAGATCTTCGAATTGATCGGCGAAGGGTTGGTGGATGGGCTGCGGATCGATCACATCGACGGTCTTGCCGACCCTCGTGGCTACTGCCGCAAATTGCGCCGACGCGTGAATTCGCTGTCGCCGACCCGACACCTGCCGATTTTCGTCGAAAAGATCCTCGGCGATGGCGAGACGTTGCGGCGGGACTGGAACATCGACGGCAGTACCGGTTACGAGTTCATGAACCAGGTCTCGCTGTTGCAGCATGACCCGGCCGGTGCCGCCCCCCTTGCCGAATTCTGGAGCCGGCACAGTGAGCGGCCGGCGCACTTCATCGAAGAAGCCCGCCTGGCTCGCCAGCAGATACTCAATGGCTCCTTGGCCGGGGATTTCGAAAGCGTTGCCCAGGCCCTGCTGCAAGTGTCCCGGGACGATGTGATGACCCGCGACCTGACCCTGGGCGCGATTCGGCGGGCCTTGCAGGAGCTGATCGTGCATTTCCCGGTGTATCGCACCTACATCACGCCGTTGGGACGCTCCGCCGAAGACGAGGTGTTTTTCAACCAGGCCCTGGAAGGCGCCCGGCAGACCCTCGGCGAAGCCGACTGGCCGGTGCTCGACTGCCTGGCCGGTTGGCTCGGTGGCATGCCTTGGCGGCAACGCCCCCGCGGCAGCCAGCGCAAACGCCTGCGCCACGCTTGCGTACGCTTCCAGCAACTGACCTCGCCGGCCGCCGCCAAGGCCGTGGAGGACACCGCCCTCTATCGCTCGGCGGTGCTGCTGTCGCGCAATGACGTAGGCTATGACACCGAGCGTTTCAGCGCCCCGGCGCAGGCGTTCCACCAAGTGTGCGCCGAACGCCTCGAGCATTTTCCCGACAACCTGATGACCACTGCCACCCACGACCACAAGCGCGGCGAAGACACCCGCGCCAGGCTGGCCGTGCTCAGCGAGCGCGCCGACTGGTACACCGCCTGCGTGGAGCAATGGCGCATCCTCTCGCCTTCGCTACACAGCGACCCGGCGGCGCCCTCGGCCGGTGATGAATTGATCCTGTACCAGGCGTTGCTCGGCAGTTGGCCGCTGGACCTCGACCTCCAGGACCACCAGGCGCTGGCCGCCTACAACGAGCGCCTGTGGCAATGGCAACGCAAGGCCCTGCGCGAAGCCAAGTTGCAAAGCAGCTGGGCGGCGGTCAACGACGCTTATGAGCAAGCCACCCAGATGTTCCTCGAACGCCTGCTGCTGGGCGATGAGGGGCTGCCCTTGCGTAGCGCCATCGCCGAGGCGGTCCAAGCCGTCGCGCCGGCGGGCGCCCTCAACAGTCTGGCGCAAACTTTGCTGCGCATGACCGTACCCGGCGTACCGGACTTGTACCAAGGCAACGAGTTCTGGGACTTCAGCCTGGTGGACCCGGACAACCGCCGCCCGGTGGATTTCCAGGCACGCCGCGAAGCGATGCAGGCCGACAACACCCCAGCCGCGTTGGTACGCGATTGGCGTGACGGCCGGATCAAACAGGCATTGATCGCCCGGACACTGGCCGTGCGAGCCGAGTATCCGCAGCTGTGGCGCCAGGGCCGCTACCAACCGCTGGAAGTGCTCGGTGAGCAGGCCCATCGGGTACTGGCCTTCATGCGTGAGGACTCGCAACATCGAGCGATCGTTGTCGTACCTGTCCATGCGGCGCATTTGCTGGAAAACAGTGCCGTGCCGCTGGTGGCTGCGTCGGATTGGGGCGATACCCGCGTATCGTTACCGTTCGCCGCCAAGGATGAAAAACTGAAGGGACTTTTTTCAAGCGCAACAGTCACACCCCAAAGGGAGCTGCTGATCAGCACCGCGCTGGGGAATTTCCCGGTCAATGTCTTTATCCAACCTTGAGTTGAATCAGGAGCACTGCGATGAGTACCGACGATAAACGCATTCGCGAATTCGCCTATCAGATCTGGGAGTCCGAAGGTAAGCCTGCCGGGCAGGAAAAACGCCACTGGGAGATGGCGCGCAAACTGGCCGAAGCCGAAGCGCTGGCGCCGAGCAAGCCACCCAAGGCCGCGAGTAAATCGGCGGCCAGCAAGACCGATGGCGCCAAGCCTGCCGCAACCAAGGGCACCGCGGCCACGGCCAAGACCGCCGCGAAAAACACCACGCCCAAGGCCAAGCCCGCGGCCAAGCCTTCCGCGGCGACCGCAGCGGTCGTGCCACCGGCGAACAAGGCCGCTGACAAAAAACCTCGGGCACCGCGCAAGCCGCCGGCGGTTTGATTAGTCCTATCGATCTCCTCGTCAGCTGGGAGCAAGGCTTGCTCGCGAAACAGGCGCCTCGATGTCCGGAGGAACCCATCGCTTCGTCGCGGGCCAGCCTTGCTCTCCCAAAGAAGCAACTCTGTTCCACGTAACGGGATAAATACCCCTCGCCACAGGTGAAGGGTCATGCCATCCCTTTCGAGTGAACCGCATCGCTGTATCTGTCTGTTTTTTTGCAGGAGCAACTATGACCCGTCCAAACAAAACCACGCCGCCGCCCGTTATCGAGGCTTCGCGGATTCGTGAAGGGCTGCCTTTTCCACTGGGTGCAACCTGGGATGGCCTCGGGGTCAACTTCGCGCTGTTTTCAGCCAATGCCACCAAGGTCGAACTGTGCATTTTCGATGATGCCGGCGAAGTCGAACTCGAACGCATCGAGCTGCCGGAGTACACCGACGAGATTTACCACGGTTATCTGCCGGATGCCCACCCGGGATTGATCTATGGCTACCGGGTCTATGGCCCCTATGATCCGGCGAACGGCCATCGCTTCAACCCGAACAAGCTGCTGATCGACCCCTACGCCAAACAACTGGTCGGTCAATTGAAGTGGTCCGAAGCCCTGTTCGGCTACACCATCGGCCACCCCGACGGCGACCTCAGTTTCGATGAGCGCGACAGCGCCCCGTTCGTGCCCAAGTGCAAAGTCATCGACCCCGCGCACACCTGGGGCCACGACCAGCGCGTCAGCGTGCCGTGGGACAAGACCATCCTGTATGAAACCCACGTGCGCGGCCTCACCATGCGTCACCCGTCGGTGCCCGAGAACCTGCGCGGTACGTTCGCCGGGCTCATGGTCGACGATGTGCTGGAGCATATCCGCAAGCTGGGTGTCTCTTCGGTGGAACTGCTGCCCATCCATGCCTTCGTCAATGACCAGCACTTGCTGCACAAAGGCATGACCAATTACTGGGGCTACAACAGCATTGCCTTCTTCGCGCCCGACCCGCGCTACCTGGCCAGCGGCAAGATCGCCGAGTTCAAGGAGATGGTCGCCCACCTGCACGAGGCCAACCTGGAAGTCATCCTCGACGTGGTCTACAACCACACCGCCGAGGGCAACGAACAGGGCCCCACCCTGTCCATGCGCGGCATCGATAACGCCTCCTACTACCGGCTGATGCCCGACGACAAGCGCTACTACATCAACGACTCCGGAACCGGCAACACCCTGGACCTGAGCCATCCCTGCGTGCTGCAGATGGTCACCGACTCCCTGCGCTACTGGGCCACGGAAATGCATGTCGATGGCTTCCGCTTCGACCTGGCAACCATTCTCGGCCGTTACCATGACGGTTTCGACGAGCGCCACAGCTTCCTCGTCGCCTGCCGCCAGGATCCGGTACTGCGCCAGGTGAAAATGATCGCCGAGCCTTGGGACTGTGGCCCCGGGGGCTACCAGGTAGGACACTTCCCGCCGGGCTGGGTCGAGTGGAACGACAAGTTCCGCGACACGGTACGGGCCTTCTGGAAGGGCGATGACGGCCAGCTCGCCGATTTTGCCAGCCGAATGACCGCCTCGGGCGAGATGTTCAACCAGCGTGGCCGGCGGCCGTATGCCTCGGTGAACTTCGTCACTGCCCACGACGGTTTCACCTTGCATGACCTGGTGTCGTACAACGACAAGCACAACGAAGCCAACGACGAGAACAATCAGGACGGCAGCAATAACAACCTGTCCTGGAACCATGGCGTCGAAGGCCCGACGGATGATCCGGAGATCAATGCGCTACGCCATCGGCAGATGCGCAACTTCTTCGCCACCCTGCTGCTGGCCCAGGGCACGCCGATGATCGTCGCCGGCGACGAGTTTGCCCGTACCCAGCACGGCAACAACAACGCCTATTGCCAGGACAGTGAGATCGGCTGGGTCAACTGGGACCTGAGCGAGGATGGCGCGACGCTGCTCAAGTTCGTCAAGCGCCTGATCAAGTTGCGCCTGACCTACCCGATCCTGCGACGCGGACGCTTCCTGGTGGGTAATTACAACGAGGACATCGGCGTCAAGGACGTGACTTGGCTGGCCCCGGACGGCAGCGAAATGACCATCGAACAATGGCAGGACAGCCATGGTCGCTGCCTCGGCATGCTGATGGACGGCCGCGCCCAGGAAACCGGTATTCGGCGCAAAGGGGGCGATGCGACGCTGCTGCTGGTGGTCAACGCGCATCATGACATCGTCAATTTCCGCTTGCCGGAGGTCCCGGAGGGGAGTTTCTGGACCTGTATGGTCGACACCAACCAGCCGACCGTTCGTGGGCAGGAGCGCTTCGATTTCGATTCCGAATACTCCGTCACCGGACGCTCGCTGCTGCTGTTCGAGCTGCAACGCGAAGAAGAGGATTGAAATACCTGCTGTAAACAGCCATGGGGAACCGCAAGGACGCGGTTTTTTATTCCCACCGTCCAGTTTCAAGAAAAAAATGCAGCTCAGATGCACATGTCACGAGACGGATCGGCTGACATGGTCAATACTTCCCCTGCGGTAGTCTCCAGGATTCGGAGCGCTGTAAATCGCAGTCATGCCCCATCGGTGCCATCGGACAATAGGCCCGGTGCATGGCTGAAAGATTGAATACACACAAGGATGTCGCTTATGAAGCCCGCCTCTCGCCTGCCTGGCCGGCAGCACCCGCAAATCTGGAACAGTGCCGCGCAACTGGCCGATATTCCGATCATCAGTACCCAGACACTCATTCCCGCCGGCGCTCGCGCCGTCATCCTTGCCCCGCACCCAGGCGATGAGATCGGGGCCTGTGGCGGATTGCTGCAGTTGCTGAACAACCTGGACCAGCCCATGTTGCTGATCTCGGTCACCGATGGCGCCCTCGCCCACCCCGGCTCACCGCTGTGGAACGACGAACGCCTGCGCGCGCACCGCCCTCACCCCCAGGAAAGCGTCGACGCCCTGCATCGCCTGGGCATCGCTGCCCATGGCCTGCAATGGGTGCGCGGCGGTTTCCCGGAAAAAAACCTGGCCGAACATGAAACCGAACTGGTCACGTTTATTGCCCGTCACCTGCACCCCGGTGACGTGGTGTTCAGCACCTGGCGCCAGGACGGCGACAGCGACCACGACACTGTCGGACGCGCTGGAGCCCTGGCCGCCGACAGGATCGGAGTGGCGTTCAACGAGCTGCCGGTATGGGCCTGGCACTGGCCGGTCCGCGAGCAGAATAAAATCCCCTGGCACCGGGCCCGCAAACTGCGCCTCGACGTCTGGACCACCGCCCGCAAGCGTCACGCCATGCACGCCTACGTCAGCCAACTCAGCGGCGAACCGGCGAGCGGCATCGCCCCACTGTTGCCCAGGGTCATCCTTGACCGGATGGGCTTGCCCTATGAGATTGTCTTCATCTGAACGCCTGCCTGCAGGAACTGGACTTGTTCGCGATGGCGGTGGTTCAGATACACCGCTATCGCGAGCAAGCTCGCTCCCACATTGGATGTTTGGGAATGCAACCTCTGCGTGCGCCCCCCTGTGGGAGCAAGGCTTGCCCGCGATGGCGGTGGTACATTCAGTGATGATGTTGGATGTGCCGACGTCTCCGCGAGCAAGCCCGCTCCCACAATGGATCGGTGGGGACACGAAAAATCCGGAACTGCCTGTGCCTTGGATCAGTCGCATGAACAAGTACGTCTGATTCAGGAGTGAACGTGACTCAAGATCCCGATTGGCGAGCTGTCGAACCCATGCCATCGGACGCGCCTGCGGCGGTTCATCGGCTGCGGGTCCTGACGGTCAACACTCACAAGGGCTTCACCGCCCTCAACCGGCGCTTCATCCTGCCCGAATTGCGCGAAGCGGTACGCAGTACCGGCGCCGATCTGGTGTTCCTGCAAGAAGTGCTCGGCGAACATGACCGCCACGCGTCACGCTACGACAACTGGCCCCAGACGTCCCAGTACGAATTCCTCGCCGACAGCATGTGGAGCGACTTCGCCTATGGCCGTAATGCGGTCTACCCCGATGGCCACCATGGCAACGCCTTGCTTTCCAAGTACCCGATCCGCCAGTTCCGCAATCTCGATGTGTCCATCACCGGCCCCGAGCGGCGCGGGTTGTTGCATTGCGTGCTGGATGTGCCAGGCCACGCCGCGGTCCACGGGATCTGCGTGCATTTGAGCCTGTTGGAAAGCCATCGCCAGCTGCAGCTCAAACTGCTCTGCCAATTGCTCGATTCGCTGCCCGAGGACGCCCCGGTGATCATTGCCGGTGACTTCAACGACTGGCAACTGCGCGGCAACCTCGCCCTCGCTCGCCGAGGTTACTTGCACGAAGCCTTCGAGCACCACCTGGGCCGCCCCGCCAGGACCTATCCGGCCCGCTTCCCGCTGTTGCGCCTGGACCGCATCTACCTGCGCAACGCCAGCAGTCATTCCCCGCAAATACTGGGCAACAAGCCCTGGACCCACCTGAGCGATCATCTGCCGCTTTCGGTGGAAGTGCATTTGTAGAGCGCGCCTTCCCCTACGCTTTCTGTCCGTGGACCTGTAAGTTCTGACAGTAGCGACGCCCTTTATTCGTTGCTAGCGTGCCATTCCATACAGCGAGCGTTGCCAGGCCCTGTGTGCCATCTGTTGCGCAACCGATGCTGAAACGGCATCCATGGGGATGCCGATTGCAGAGGGATAGCACATGATTCGGCACGATAAAGGATTCAATCGGCTGTTCAACGCCTTGTGGGTATCGGCCCCCTTCCTGTTACCCGCACCCGCCGCCATGGCGGCTTGCACGCTGGCGCCAACCGCAGGCGATGACACCTATGTCTGCGACAGCGGCACCAGTCCCGGGCTGACGGACCTTTCAGGTAACAACCGCCTGACCATGCCCGCCAACGGCAGTGGCATCATTACCGGCGATGTCACGTTCGGCGCCGGCGTCGATACCCTCGAGATCAACGCCAACGGCGTGATTGACGGTGATGTCGAGCAAGGCTCGGAAGCCGACTCTTTCGTCATGAACGGCGGCAGGATCCTCTCCCTGGCCCAAGGCGACGGCCTCGATCAATTCCTGATGACCGGTGGCACCATCGTCGATGCGTTCGAAGACGGCGACATCGCCAGAATGACGGGCGGTACCATTGGCCGGGTCGACATGAAGCTCGATGACAACGTTTTCGACATGTCCGGCGGCAACATCATCGGCAACCTGGTGACCGGTTTCGGCCAGGACACCATCATCCTCTCCGCGGGACGCATCGGCGGCAATGTCAGTGTCAGCGGCGGCAACGACAGCATTACCGTCAGCGGTGGCGAAATCCTCGGCGAGGTCCGGGCCAGTGCCGGCGATGACCAGTTTCAGTGGAGCGGCGGACTCATTCACTCGGCCATCCTGATGGGTGACGGCAGCGACACGGCGCTGTTGAGCAACCTCGATGAAACCGGGCTGAGCATCACCCCCAGCGTGAATGGCGGATTGGGTCAGGACGTCCTGACCTTTGAAGGCAGCACCTCCAGCACCGGCGCCCGTTACCTCAATTGGGAAACGGTCAACCTCACCCAAGGCTCGCAACTGGACCTCAACGACACACTGACCTTGGGTGACAGCGCCACCGGCTCCGGGACGCTCAACATCGAGAGCGGCAGCACGCTGACAGCGACCCAAGGCGTCATCGCCCCTTTTACTGCCGGTCAACTGGCGACACTCAATAACGCCGGCACGATAGACCTTACCCAGGGCAACACCCGCACCAACGACACGCTTACCGTCCAGGGCAATTACGTCGGCGACAATGGCCAGTTGCATGTGCAAACGGCCGTCGGCGCCGATGGCTCCGCCAGCGACAAACTGGTGGTCAATGGCGGGACGCTCACCGGCAATACCGCTATCACGGTCACGAACCTGGGCGGTACGGGTGCACTGACGACCCAGGATGGCATCGAAGTGGTCCAGGCTCAAGGCGGCGCGGTCAGTAACGTCAATGCCTTTTCGCTGGCGCAGTCCGTCTCGGCCGGTGCGTTCGACTACCGTCTGTTCAAGGGTGGCGTGAGCGGCAACCCAGACAACTGGTACCTGCGCTCCACCGTGGTTGCCGGGCCGGTAGCGGCGCCCATCCCGACGGCGCCTCCCGCGCCGGGCGCGCCCCCCGTCCCGACGCTGCCGCCCTTGCCAACCGCAGTGCCCGGTGCGGCCCCCATCCCGTTGTATCGCCCGGAAGTGCCGACTTGGTCGGTACTGCCTCCGGCGGCGGCGCAATTGACGTTGATGGCCCTCGGTACGTTCCATGACCGTCAGGGTGACCAGCGCCTGCTCACGGAAACCGGCGCATTCGGCGCGGGTTGGGGCCGGGTCTATGGCGTAGACCTGGATAAAACCTGGGCCGGTACGGTGACGCCGCAGTTCGATGGGTCGATCAAGGGCTTCCAGGTGGGCAACGATCTGTACAGCTCGCGTCTGTCCGGCGGCCAGACCCAGCGCATCGGCTTCTTCGTCGGGCACACGGAATTGAACGGCGATGTCAAAGGCTTCAACCTGGGGTTCGAAGGCCGGCACGCCGGCAAGATAGAACTCGACGGCGACAGCTACGGGCTCTACTGGACGCTCACCGACCCCAACGGCGGCTATGTCGACACCGTGGTGATGGGCACGCGATTGAATGGCGACAACCGTTCCGAGCGCGGCCTGAAAATCGACAATCGCGGGCACGCCTTGACCGCTTCGGCAGAGACCGGCTATCCCTTCAAGGTGACCACTGACTGGGACTTTGAACCCCAGGCCCAGATCATCTACCAAAAGGTATCCCTGGATACGCAAAACGATGGGGTCTCCAAGGTCGAATTCGATTCCGACGGTGCCTGGACCGGCCGCCTCGGTGCGCGCCTCAAGGGCCGCTACCAGGTCAGCGGCATGCCCGTGGAACCGTACTTGCGCGCCAATCTCTGGCATACGTTTTCCGGCACCGATTCGGTGATATTCGACGACAGCGAACGGGTCGAGACCCAACAACGCGCCTCCACCGGTGACCTCGGGATTGGCGTCACCGTGAGCCTGGCGCCCACCGTCGCCCTGTACGCCGGCGCGAACTACAGCCAAAACCTGGACAGCAACCAGCAACACAGTGTCATGGGGAACGTCGGTTTGCGGATCAGTTGGTAGGCAGGGTCTACGCCAGAGGTTTGACGCCCGAATAGCCACCACAATAACCAATTGAAATCAGCGCTTTATTAGCGCTGATTTCACCATGCCATTCATCGTTCATTTTCTTGACGCACCGCCATCAGTCTTCTTGACTACACCATACTACCCCCGGAAATACAGTCAGGGGCAGGCCTCTGGAACCCGTCAAGACGGGCCGCCAGAGGCTTGCCCCAATCCATTCGGTCGCCCCTCATTCGGGGTAGGAGAGACGCCAAAAAAGCGAGAAATGCATGCGATTGCAAGGCAGGCCCCCATGAGAACCTCCCTCCGTCCACAAGCGTTCACCACCACTTTCCATACCGTCTCGACATCGTTGCTGCTGCTTTCATCCATGGAGGTCCAGGCCTGGCCTGCCGAGGAGAGCCTGCAACCCTGGTACGATCGAACGTCATCCACCCGCCTCGATACCGCACTTGTTGGAAGCGAACCTTCTTCCGGCAAAAGCCCCGCCCTGTTCACATTGCGCCACGGCGACGGCCATACCCAGCGCATGGGACTGATCAGTGGCCAACACCAGATCGTTTCAACCGGCGGCGGCCTGCTGGTGATGCCCGCGCTGGCCGACCCGGACAAAGATGCCCTCAACCTGAAAGGTTCGAGCCTCGGCGCCTATTGGAGCCTGACCGGTCCCGCGGGCTGGCACGTCGACCTGAGCGCCAGCGGCGGCCGGGTCAACGGCTACAGCCGCATCGAACAAGGCCAGCGTCAGGCCACCGAAGGCCATGCGGTGACGCTGTCGGTCGAAGGTGGCTTCCCTATTGGCATCAGCACCCACTGGGTGGTCGAACCCCAAGCGCAGCTGATCAATCAGCGCGTCACCCTCGATACGCCAAATGCCGGAAGCGGCTCCGGCGACGAACTGAGCAGTTGGAGCGGCCGCGTTGGCGCACGCCTCAAAGGTAACTACCAAGTCAACGGCCTCGGTGTGGAGCCTTACCTGCGAACCAACCTGTGGCACACCGTCCAGGACGCCAGCACGGTGTCCCTGGATAAGGTCGACAAGATCAGCAGCAGTCGAAAATCCTCCACCGTCGAAGTCGGCCTGGGCCTGGTGGCCCGGGTCACGCCAGCGGTAAGCCTGTATGTCAGCGCCGATTACAGCAGTGACGTCGACGATAACGACCTCAACGGCATCATTACCAGCATGGGGGTGCGGATGCGCTGGTGATCCCGGAGCTGTAGGAGCTGTCGAGTGCAACGAGGCTGCGATCTTTTGATCTTTCGCTTGAGACTCAAGTGTCTAGGGAAAGATCGCAGCCTCGCTTCGCTCGGCAGCTCCTACAACGTCGTCCGGCGCAAGCAATCTGCCGCCACTTAAAAAACACCTCCATTAAGGCGTATAACGCTAAAAGCGTTCCATGCCTGCAAGCCGCCCGCCCATGGCTCATTTCATTGATGGAGTAACGACATGACCACAGCCCCCTTCCTCGCCAACCTGTTTCCCGGTGCCGCCGACATCCCCGACGCCTACCGCCTCGAAGGTCGGATCGAGCAACGCGAATACCTGGTCGACGGTGTCCTGGAAACCTGGCAAGGGCCACTGGCCGTCGTCCGCAGCCCCGTCTACCTGACCGGCGAGCTGGGTGATGAACAAGTGATTCTCGGCAGCACGCCCCTGCTGGATGCCGAGACCGCCCTCACCGCCCTGGACGCCGCCGTCCGGGCTTACGATCGCGGCCAGGGCCAGTGGCCGACGATGCGCGTCGCCGAGCGCATCCGCCATGTGGAAACCTTTCTGGCGCGCATGCGCGAGCAGCGCGAGGCCGTGGTCAAGTTGCTGATGTGGGAGATCGGCAAAAATCTCAAGGACTCCCAGAAGGAATTCGACCGCACCTGCGACTACATCGTCGACACCATCAATGCCCTCAAGGAACTGGACCGCCGCTCCAGCCGGTTCGAGCTGGAACAGGACACCCTCGGGCAGATCCGCCGCGTGCCCCTGGGCGTGGCCTTGTGCATGGGCCCCTACAACTATCCGCTGAACGAAACCTTCACCACGCTGATCCCGGCCTTGATCATGGGCAACACCGTCGTGTTCAAGCCGGCCAAGCTCGGTGTGCTGCTGGTGCGGCCGCTGCTCGAAGCCTTCCGCGACAGCTTCCCGGCGGGTGTGATCAACGTGATCTACGGCAGCGGCCGGGAAACCGTCAGCGCGCTGATGGCCAGCGGCAAGATCGACATCTTCGCCTTCATTGGCACCAACAAGGCCGCCAGCGACCTGAAGAAACTCCACCCGCGCCCGCACCGCTTGCGTGCCGCCCTGGGGCTGGATGCGAAGAATCCCGGGCTGGTGCTGCCGGACGTGGACCTGGACAACGCGGTCAGCGAGGCGTTGACCGGCTCGCTGTCCTTCAACGGCCAACGCTGCACGGCGCTGAAAATCCTGTTTGTCCATGAAGACGTGGCACCGGCATTCATCGAGAAATTCAACGCCAGGCTGGCCGGCCTGAAACCCGGCATGCCGTGGGAAGAGGGTGTGGCGCTGACGCCATTGCCCGAGGCGGGCAAGGTCGACTACCTGCATTCACTGGTCGCCGATGCGGTCGCCAAGGGTGCGGAGGTGAAGAATGTCCACGGTGGCGAGTCACGCAACTCATTCTTCTATCCGGCGGTGCTGTACCCGGTGAACACGGCGATGCGGGTCTACCACGAAGAACAGTTCGGCCCGGTCGTGCCCATCGTGCCGTACCGCGACCTCAATACCGTGATCGATTACGTACTGGAGTCCGACTTCGGCCAGCAGCTCAGCATTTTCGGCACCGACCCGGCACAAATCGGCAAGCTGGTGGACACCTTCGCCAATCAGGTCGGCCGCATCAACATCAACGCCCAGTGCCAGCGTGGCCCGGACACCTTCCCGTTCAATGGCCGGAAGAACTCGGCCGAGGGCACCTTGTCCGTCCACGATGCGCTGCGCACCTTTTCCATCCGCACGCTGGTGGCGACCAAGTTCCAGGAGAGCAACAAGGCGTTGATCAGCGACATCATCCGTGAGCGGGATTCCAACTTCCTGACCACGGACTACATCTTCTGAGCCACGCCCGGTGGGCTACGACAGGGCTGGGCGACGCCACTTGATGCCCCAGCCCTGTTGCATGCCGGCAGCCGCCAGCAGGATCGCCGCCACCCCCAGCCACTGCAGCGGTTCGAGGCGATGGCCGAAGGCGAACCAGTCGACGAAGATCGCCGCGATGGGATAGATGAACGACAGCGCCCCGGTCAACGCGGTCGGCAACCGTTGGATGGCGCTGTACAGCAGCACGTACATCACGCCGGTATGCACCATGCCCAGGGTCAACAGGCTGGCCCAGGCCTGGGTGTGTTGCGGTAACGCCGAGAAGTTCGCCCAGGGCGCCAGCAGCAACACGCCGGTGCTGACCTGGATCAAGGCGATCAGATGGGGTGGCGTGCCCGTCAGGCGCTTGATGATCAACGCCGCGACGGCGTACAACAACGCAGCCCCCAACGCCAACGCAATGCCCAGCAGATAGTCACCGCCGCCCTGCCCTTGCTCACCATGGGCACTGACGATGGCCAGCATTCCGAGAAACGACACCGCCAGCCAGAACAGTTTTTGCGCGGTGATCTTCTCCCCCAGGAACAACGCCGCCAGCCCTACCAACATGAACGGCTGGACGTTATACACCGCTGTGCCGATGGCGATCGAAGCACGGGCGTAAGAGGCAAATAACAACACCCAGTTACCGACGATCGCCACTCCACTGAGCACCGCCAGCAGGAGGGTGGCACGGGTGAGGATGCCGGGCCGCAAAAAGCCGAAACCGGCGCAGATCAGCAGCAAAGTCACGGCGCCGAACACGCAGCGCCAGAACACCACATCCAGCACCGGCAAACCGGAAACCAGCACGAACCACCCAATGGTTCCGGAGATCAGCATGGCGGCGGTCATTTCCAGCGAACCGCGGCGTAAGGTCTTGTCCATCTTCAGGCTCCTTCAGCAAGTGGGCACAGTATGCCGAGCAGACCGGGGCCTTCTCCATGGCTTGAAAAAGGCTAAACTGCGTTTCGACCTTTTTTATCAAGGCAACTTCATGCATTCGCCTAATGGAGCTGAAATGACTGACGACATTGACCAGATCCTCATCAGCGCCCTGATGGAAGATTCCCGACGCTCCCTCAAGGCCTTGGCAAACCTCAGCGGCCTGTCCTCCCCCAGTGTCGCCGAACGTCTTCGCCGGCTCGAGGAACGCGGCGTGCTCAGGGGCTACACCGTCGAGGTGGACCCCAAGTGCTTCGGCTATCAACTCCAGGCCATCGTGCGCATCCGCCCGCTGCCAGGGCAGTTGCAGGAAGTGGAGCGGCAGATCCAGGCCATCGCTGAATTCACCGAATGCGACAAGGTTACCGGCGACGACTGCTTCATCGCGCGCCTGCATGTGCGCTCGATGGAACAGCTGGATACCTTGCTGGACAAGCTCAATGTCCACGCCGAGACCAATACGGCCATTGTCAAGAAGACCCCGGTCAAGCGGCGGTTGCCGCCGATGGCGTGAGTGGAAACCGGCCTCGGGTCGTCCGAGGCCGGGAAAGAGGGTTATTCGAGCTCTTCCAACTCGGGACTGCGCTGCACTTTGTGTACTTGTTCCTCAGGCGCGTTGCTCGCTTTGATCAACCTGAGCGTCTGGAGCTTGGTGCAAGCATTGACGCCATCGGCATAGACGCCGCTGTGGTTGCACTTCCAGTCATAGAAATTGGCCAGGGCTCCGGACAATTGCAGACTGTAGTCCGTGCTTTGCGTGCCCGGGCTGAACGGTTGACCGGCCGGAATGTTCTGGAACCATTGCATCCAGACATCGCCTCCCACAGGTGGCGGGTTGGCCTGGAACGTCGGGTTCATGATCGCCAATTGCTGGTACTCGGCGGTCATGTGGCAACTCAGGCAGGACGCCTGGGGGTTGTCCACCGGCCCATTGAGTCGCCCGTTCCAACCCAGGTGGGTCGGTGGCAGTTCCTGGGTGGCGTTGATCGCGGTCTGTTTCAGGGCCGGGTTGATCTTGGTGACCACCGGCTTGGGGTTGGTGAAGTCGTTGCCGGTTTCCTGGGGATCATTGCCCCACATGATCCCCACCGGCACCAGATTGTTCCAGTTCGCCTTGCCGGTCTTGGCGCCGTTGTATTGGAACGTGCCGAACAGCCAGCCGGTATCGCTCACGCGGGTGTCGCGCACGGCAATGTCCATCTGAATCAGCGCCACCTTGGTGACGGACCGTTTTGTCGAGCTGAAGGTTTCGGTGGTGTAGGCTTTCCAGAGCAACGGATTGGCCAGGAACGGCACCGTCTTGACGTCTATATCGGCGAACAGCGCCTTGCAGACCACCGTGCCGTTGGCAAAGCTCTTGGGTTTGGAGGTATGGCTTGGGTCTGGATTATCCGGGTCCTTCCAGACCTGGCCGATGGTGTAGGCCCCTATGTCGTTATAGATACCCACCGCGTAGGTCTGCCCGCTCTCGGTTTGCGTACTTGCCAGTTGCCCGGGTTGAATCGGTGCCTCCTTGGTCAGCCCGCTGATGCCTTCACGACCGTTGGGACCGTAATGCTGCCAAGGCATGTGATACCACCGGCGAATCTTGTTGTTCTGTACCTTCCAGCCGATTTCAGTATTGCCTTCCAAACAGTATTTCTTCACTTCCTCCATGTACGGGCGCCAGGTTTCGAAGTCATTGGAAAATGTCTTGGGCAAATGTTGGAAGAATGCCGGTACCGACGATGCGCCCGGGGCCACCTTCGGATAGTCCTGGCTGAGCTGGAACGGCGCTCCGGCGTATGCACTCTTGGGCGGGGCGTAGCCGAAATCGGGGAAGACTCCGGCATGGACGCTAGCGGTGGACAATGCCCCCGTCAGGGCCAGCCACGCAATGATCTTTCCTTGAGGCTGCTTCATCAATATCTCCTTATAGGGAAGCGTCTGCTATCGCATCGGATTCCTGGCCGATGTGCAGGGCCTCCTTCTGTTATCAGGCTGCAGCACGATGCCCAAGCCTGCTCACGGTCCTGCGGAGTCGCCTTGATAGCCTCCCGATCCCACCGAACGGCCACGACCAGACCGGGCTCGGTAGCCGAATACGTGATGGGGGAACTTCAGGTAGGTAACCAAGCGATCCACTTCTTGCCTCCCATGGCAATACGCTTCCATTTCCATAGGTGTAGATCATTTATTCAAAGGTGCCATCTGTTTCAGATTTTTTGTTGGCCATTGGCCACAACTCGAAACACGGGCGAAAAAAAGCCCGCCGAAGCGGGCTTTTTCGTTCATCGCGGATGCGATCAGTCGTCGCGACCCATCAGGCCGAACAGCTGCAGCAGGCTGACGAACAGGTTGTAGATCGATACATACAGGCTGACAGTCGCCATGATGTAGTTGCGCTCGCCGCCGTGGATGATGGCGCTGGTCTGATACAGGATGCAGACCGACGAAAACAGCACGAAGCCGGCGCTGATCGCCAGTTGCAGGCCGCTGATCTGGAAGAAGAAGCTGGCCAGCACGGCCCCCATCAGGACGAAGAAACCTGCGGTGATGAAACCGCCGAGGAAACTCATGTCCTTGCGGGAAATCAGCACGTAGGCCGACAGGCCACCAAATACCAGGGCGGTCATGGCAAAGGCCGAGCTGACCACTTCGGCGCCGCCCTGCATTTGCAGGTAGCGATTGAGGATCGGGCCGAGCAGGAAGCCCATGAAGCCGGTCAGGGCGAAAGCCGACACCAGGCCCCAGGCCGAATTACGGAGTTTGTTGGTGAGGAAGAAAAGACCATAGAAACCGATCAGCACGACGAAAATGTTCGGGTAACCCACCCGCATCTGTTGTGCGACGTAGGCCATCACACCGCTGAAAGCGAGTGTGAGTGCCAGCAGGCCATAAGTGTTGCGCAGGACGCGGCTAACCTCTAGCTGCTCAGCCTGCACGCTGTTGTTCACTGCGTAATCCTGTTCGCGCATGGCGACACTCCTCCGGTTTTGAAACATTCAGTGGCAAGGATCATAACAGACGCTCTGTAACAAGCTACGTAGAGAGTTTGACAGTGTGTTTCATTCCGGTATTATGGCGCCCGCAACGCAATACGGAGGTGTGGCCGAGTGGTTTAAGGCAACGGTCTTGAAAACCGTCGACTGTAACAGGTCCATGAGTTCGAATCCCATCGCCTCCGCCATATTTGATACGACAAAGCCCTGATTATTCAGGGCTTTGTCGTTTCTGGCATTCAAGAATCCGGACCACCATTGTGACTCCGAAGCGCGATCCCTGCCCTTTACTGTGAATCTGGCCGCAGTTGAGCGGTCGTAGGCGCGCCTATTTGAAGAGGTAAAGAGCTCCTCAGCCCCAAATTGCTGGCACAGAATGGTTCACGTTAAGTAAGCTTTTGGCCGAAAGCGGTCAGTCGTGATCGTCGGCTATCGGCCAATCGCTGCCTGCCACGATTAGCCTGGCCAGCCTTAAAGCAAGTCTTCAGGCTGCATCGTCAAAATGATTTTTCCGACGTTTTCAGAAGACTCCATGCGGCGGTGAGCATCGGCAGCCCGTGATAGTGCAAACGTGCTGTCGACAACAGGCTCAAGGCCTGCGGCACCCTCGAAGCGATCAAGCCAGTGTTCGCGGAAGCGCTTGATCATGGCGTGCTTCTCCGGCTGCGTGCGCGACTTCATCACCGTACCGATGATTTGCACATGGCGGTAAAGAATGTCCTCTAACGCAACGGTCACGTTGCCACCTCCGCCAAGGATGCCGACCTGCACCAGGCGGCCACCCTGAGCAAGGGAGGCGATGTTGCGGGCGAAATAGGGCTCACCGATAAAGTCGATGATCACATCGACGCCGCGACCCTGGGTTTTGTCGGCGATCACCTCAGCGAAATCCTTCGTCTTGTAGTCGATCGCCACATCAGCGCCCAAATGCTCGACACGCGCCAACTTGCTGCCTTCGGTCGTCGCATACACCGTGGCGCCTGTAGCGTAAGCCAACTGCACCGCGGCAGACCCGACGCCGCCCGCAGCCGCGTGAATCAACACCGAATCACCGGCCTTGAGGCGGGCCAGGTGCATCATCGCTTCATGGGCCGTGACGAAGACCTCGGGTATTGCCGCCGCGTGTACATAGTCAAGCTGCGCGGGGATGTGCATGGCCATGCGGTAATCGATGCGTGCCAGCTCGGCGTAGGCGCCGCCTCCGACCACGCCCATGACTCGATCACCTACCTCGAATCCCGTCACCGCGCTACCTGTCTCGATCACTTCACCGGCGATTTCCAGGCCGATGATCAACGAGTCACCGAAATTCGGATGGCCGTACCCACCGGTCCGGTGCGTCAGATCCGCACGGTTCACCCCGGCGGCGTAGACACGTACCAGCAGGTCGTCCGAACGGACGTCAGGAGTGGCAACGTCTGCGAGTTCAAGAACGTCTGGCGCACCAAATTCTCTGATGTTGATGGCTTTCATTCAGTTGTTCTCCGTGTCGCTGAACGTGGCGTTGGCGATAGCAGACGCGGTGATGGCGCCAGGGAAGCCCACGTAGAAAGCCAGGTGCGTGATCGCTGCCGCGAGTTCGTCTTGGGTTACACCGTTGCCGGCCGCCCGGCGTAAGTGAGCAGGCAACTCTTCCGAGTGACCACCGGCAATCAATGCCGCCACGGTGATCAGGCTACGCTCACGCGGGGACAGCGCCGGGTCACTCCAGATCTGCGGATAAAGCATCGAGTCGACGAATTGCGACAGCTTCGGCGTGAACGCGCGCGCTGCTTCGCGAGGACTGTTGAAGTTGAGCTTGGACATGGGCGAGTTCCTTAAACCTGGCTGATGAATTTGTGAGTGAGATAGTGCTCGATGCCTTCAATGCCACCTTCGGAGCCGTGACCGCTTTCTTTCATGCCGCCGAACGGGAGCTCGGTCGCGACGATGCGGTATTGATTGATTCCGATCATCCCGGCCTCCAATCCGTCAGCGACATCAATGGCCGTGCGCGCGCTGGAGGTGAACGCGTAGGCCGAAAGTCCGTAGGGCAGGCGGTTGGCTTCTTTCAGTCCATCATTCAGCTCATCGAATGGCATCAGCACGGCGATGGGGCCAAAGGGTTCTTCGTGCATGACGCGGGCGTTCATCGGCACATCCGCCAAAACCGTTGGCTGGAAGAAGTAGCCTTCACCTGACAAGGCTTCGCCACCGACCAATACCCGTGCACCTTTCTCGACGGCATCGGCGACTAGTTCTTCCATCTTCGCCAATTGCCTTGGGTTGGCCAACGGTCCGACTTGAGTGTCCGGGTGCAGGCCGTCACCTATCCTCAGGGCTTGGGTCGCAGCGACAAAGTGATCGACAAATGCTTGATAGGCGCCACGCTGTATCAGAAACCGAGTGGATGAAATGCACACCTGCCCAGTCCCGCGAAACCGGTTCGCAACACCTTCGATGGCGGCTTTTTCAATGTCGGCATCTTCGAACACCAGTACCGGTCCGTGCCCACCCAGCTCAAGGGTGATGGGCTTCACGCCTTCGGCAGCTCGTGCAGACAGCAGGCGGCCGATGGGCACCGAACCGGTGAAGGTCACTTTGCGAATGATCGGTGAGGCGATCAGATGGCTAGACACTTGATCCGGTACGCCAAAGACCACTTGCAGCACACCCTTGGGCAACCCTGCATCGTCGAGTGCACGCGCCAGGGCCAACGCTGTGGAGGGGCTTTCCTCACCGGGTTTGATAATGACGCTGCAACCGGCGGCCAGCGCCGCCGATAGTTTGCGTGCCGGGGTAATGGCCGGGAAATTCCACGGTGTGAATGCGGCAACTGGCCCGATTGCCTGGCGTTTGACCAGTTGCAAAACGCCTGGACGATTGGCCGGGACCACACGGCCATCGATACGCCGAGCGCTTTCGGCGAACCATTCGAAATACTCCGCCGCGCGGGTCACTTCATCCAGGCTTTCACCCAGCGGCTTGCCTTCCTCCAGGGTCATCTGTGCGGCAATCTGGGGTGCACGTTCAAGGATCAGGTCGGCGGCACGCTTCAGGATTTTTGCGCGTTGGTCAGGCACGGTCTGGCGCCATTGCTCGAAGCTCAGACGTGTCACTTCAAGGGCGTGATCAAGGTCGCTCGCGGTGGCGAGTGGGACGCGTCCGATTTCCCGGCCGGTTGCCGGGTTGACGACAGCGGCGGTATCGCGCCCTTCGGTACTGATCCATTCACCACCGATGAAAAGATAAAGCGGGTTGTAGGAAGTCTTCATGATGTGGCCTTCAGTTGGTTGTCAGAGATTCGTAAGAAACCCGGCGCCTGTTCAGGCGGCCTGTGCAACCAAGTCTATGGAAGGAGCGCCCCTTGATTTAGTCGGGCCGAAGGGAATCATTGTTGTCGCCAGAGGTAATATCGAGCCGCAGGCCGAACGTGTAGCATCCGGAAAAAATGCGCGCTATCACGGGTGAGCGTCAGATCTATAGGAAGGTCGCGATGGATAAGCTTTCGAACATGTCGGTGTACATAAAGGTTGTCGAGATGGGCAGTTTCACGGCCGTGGCCAATCATCTGGACTCCACAGTCGGTAATGTATCGCGTGCTGTATCTGCGCTGGAAAACGTGCTCGATACACGCCTGTTGCAACGCTCGACCCGACGTCTTTCGGTCACCGATGCAGGGCGACGGTTCTATGAGCGCTGCACGAAAATCCTGGCTGATCTGGAAAGTGCCGAAGCCGAAGCCAGCAATGCGGCGCTACAGCCGAGGGGAACACTGCGCGTGCATTGCGTTCCCGGGCTGGCTCGGCATCTGGTCACGGGGGCCGTGCTGGAGTACCGCCGGGAGTTCCCGGAGGTGACTGTGGACTTATTACTCTCGCAACGCATGCCTAACCTGTTGGAAGACCAACTGGACGTCTCGATTCTGATCGCCCGTGCGCTACCCGATTCGGCGTATGTCAGCAAAAAGATCGGTGTCAGCCATTGTGTGCTGGTGGCGTCGCCAGACTACCTAGCCCGGCATGCGGCCCCCGAAACGCCCGAAGACTTGCGTGATCATCAGTGTCTGCTGCTGGGTACCGTGGACTATGTGCGGGATGAGTGGCAACTCAAGAGCAGAGCGGGGGACGCGACATTTGTCCCGACGGGGCCAAGTTTCAGCGTCAACGATATGGATGCGATGGCGCTTGCCATTCGAGAGGGCGCGGGGATTGGTTTGTTGGCCGGGTTTACAGCCATCGACGATTTGCGTTCCGGCAAGCTAGTGCGGGTTTTGCCTGACTACCATACCTATGAGCGCAACGTGTACGCCGTCTATACCTCCCGGCAGTTTGTCGATGCAAAAATCACCCGGTTTATTGAAACGCTGAATGATCGGGTTGGCAGTCAGCTGGCAGCCACGGCCAAAGAACTTATCGACGGGTGACCCAGGCCCAGGCGGAAGCCGATTCGCAAGTGGCCCAGGCCAAGGCAGACGCACTGGCAACCGAGCTGCGCGGCAAAGCCGAAGCCGAGGCCATCAAGGCGCGGGCCCAGGCCCTGGCCAGCAACCAGAACCTGATGGAGCTGACCAAGGCCGAGCGCTGGAATGGCGTACTGCCCACCACCGTGCTGCCGAACAGCGCCATGCCCTTCATCGACATCAAGTGACACCCCAGGCGCGGCCTCCCTGGCCGCGCCAGCTCCATCCCGGAGCGCCCCCGAGCAAGCGTCGCCCCTCTCTAGCGCTACACTGCCAATGAACCCGACGTTCATCGTTAGCAGGGAGCTCAACGTGTACCCAGGCAAAAGCAGACCGACACGCACCACCGTACGACGATTACCTCGCCTCCCCTTCGGCTCAAGCCTTGAGCAACTCCCTCCTCCCGGCAATTCACCGACGCATTCGATTAGCATCCTGGACAGGAGAGTCGCGTGACCACTCTTATCAAGAAATATAAATGGCCTGCCCTGTTGGCCGTCGCGCTTATTGTGTTCTCCGCACTGATATTCTTTTTGATCAAGTCATACACGTACGACTCATCGACCTACTTCGAGTCCCGCGATTTCATTCGTCAACTCAAACAATCCGATGCGAACTGGAACGGCAAGGTCCTGAGGAAAAAGATCGGCATCAACAACAACCTGTCACTGGCCCCGCCCCCCCGAGGCCGACAGTCGCTGGCAGCAGTTGGGACGACTCAACAACTCCGGCCCCTTGGCGGCGCTTTGGGCGTCCCGCCGCCAGGGTTATTTGGATGCCGTCAAGAACAAGACCTTGCTGGTGGAGCAATTCGAACAACACAACGCCCGTCTGCGCGCACAATGGACACACTTTGATGGGCGCCCTGGAAAAACTGTGGGAGCGAGCTTGCTCGCGATAGCGGTGTGGCTGTCACCCAGATTTTGAATGCACTGACCGCATCGCGAGCAAGCTCGCCCCCGCCTATTTCGTATTCCCAGGCCGAACGCTACGGCTTCTCCGGGTCGGCAATGCCGCCGCGTAGGCCAGCGCTTCCTCGCGGGAAGCAAAGGAGCCCAAACGGTCAGCCTGGGTACAGACTCGCCATGGGCCACTGTTTACGCTGAGCACGTCATAACCGTTGATGTGCATTTTCGTCATCATCGCAGTACTCATGATCACCTCCGACTTTAACAAGGGTGCATCACCTACCATACACGCTGATGACCCAAGGCTGCCGACCGGACGTCGCGAAGCCGACTGCACCCGTGATGCTCTCAGTGGGAATCCGAATCCCACAGCCAGTCCCACAAGCCCGGCAAATGCACGGGCTCTGCACTGTGATCGACCGTCCGGGCCAAAGCCGCTCGCTCCAATGCCTGATGGTCATCGTAGAACGGCTTGGCGGCGGTCCTCATGCCGGTCGCCTTGGCGCTATCGACCAGGATCTGCAGGTATTCGCGGGCATGTCGGGCGGTATAACGATTGATGTCGTGAAAGGTCACCACCACCGGGATGACCCCATCCACCGCTGGCAGTTGCCCGGCGGCGATGCGCTCGCGCACTTCGGAGAGTTGTCGGGTCAGGTTGATCCGCCGCCGAGGGCTCATCGTGATGCCCCAGACCTTGCCGTCGTTGGCGCTCAGGTCAGTCAACAGGATGTGCAGGCCATGTTGTCGGTAGGCCGCTGCGGTACGCCTGTCGAAACTCCAGAAAGGCGGCCTGACCAGGGACGGTGCCGCGCCGGTCATGGCGGCGATATCACTCCCGCCGCGGGTGAGCGATTGCTCCAGCTCATCAGGGCTCAGGAACCGATGATTGGTGTGCCAGTAGGTCGCCGTATGGAAACCCAGCACATGGCCTTCCTGCTGCTGCCGACGCATCACCGAGCGGCCGATATCACTGCCGCCGCCCCGCGGCCCGCGGGTCTGCAGAAAAAACACAGCCTTGATGCCGGGCTGTATCGGGTTGTCTGCGAGCGCGTCCAGCACTTGCAGGCTAGGGTTCCAGAAAGACGATGCACTGGGTCCATCGTCGAATGTCAGCAGGAAACGGATCGGGGGTTGTTCGAGCAAGCGTTGTTCGGTTTGCGGCGTCAGTTCGATGGGGGCACCAATGCAGCCCGATAAACCGATGGCGAGGGCTGCGATGGACAGGACCCTGGCGATTTTTTTCATGTTTTGCCTTTAGTTGATGCCGCGTTGCTTCGCCTTTGATCCCTGGCCGACGGTGTTGAAGCCCACGTTGGAGAAGGGTAACCGGGTTTGGTTCCTTGCAGTAACAATGGCCGTTCGCAAAATGTGTTATCGCCCCCGTGCTTGAGCTTGAGCGGTATTAATTTGACCGTCTGGAAATTCGATGGAATTTTCCCAATGCCTTTGCATCCATCCGTATAGGACTATATTAGGGAGGATTTATGGGCGGGCCATCGCTTTACATCATTGACTACATACTCCATGGCGAACCCAAGTCATTCATTATTCGTGCAGAAGTGATGAATAACTCCGAGGCTTGGCATTGGGCCAGTTGCGACGCGGGCGTTGGGCGTATACCGAAATTCGGCAGGGAGAAGGTCAAGCGGGTTTCCAAGCCCCTGGCGGAGAAATACGGCATTACCGATGTACGCTGGCGGGCGAGCGTCGCGCCGACCTGGGTCAAGGAGTCCGGCTGAAATAATGTGTACGTTTCCGGCGCGCCGGTTGTCTGGCCGGGCGCCGGATTCTTCGACAGATCCGAAACAACTCAACTACGCTTAAACCACAGCATGACCCGCCCCTGGCGGGTTTCGTGCTGCCTCATCAACCCTGAATGGAGGTGCGACATGTCCGAAAAAGAGTCCATCACCACCCTGCTCACCCTGCTGGAGTCACGTCAGGCCAGGCTCACGGCAGCCTGCAAGGAAATCGCCGATTGGGTCGACCACCAAGGTGGGCACCCTACCGCGGTGCGTATCCGCGACCGGCTCGCCGACATCGACAAAGACGCTCCGTCGATCCAGAGCGCGCTGACGTCACTCAAGCCCGCTGAACCACCGCTGCCCAAGTTCCGCTGACACGCTACGTCAGAGGTTTCCCTTGAGCTCTACCGGTTGAAAAACCGATGGAACGCGGCCATTTTTTGCGCCTCGAAATGGATAGGCACCGGTGCAAAAGCCGCAGAGGGAAAATCACATGAATACCAGAATCCTGCTATTGATCGCTTGTGCGAGCCCCGCCACCGTCATGGCCCAAGGCTGCGACGTCACCACCCAATCCCAGAGCCAGTCGGTCCCGGTGATCGAAAGCCATAGCTGCTACGAATACAAAGGCATGCCCGCCGAAACCCTGGATTGGTCTTGCAGCAATGAAACCAAGGGAACCCTCAGCACCCAAAAGCGTAAAGTCGAGCGTTGTGCCGAGGGATATGTGGCGACCTGCCAGGCCAGGCTGACCCAGGAAGCGTTGGCCAACCCGCGCTCGACCAGCAAAGACAAGCACGGTGGATCGGCCAACCTTCCCGATAATGCCAAAGTGAATTGGTATTACTACGATGTCGAGCAGCTACAGCAGGCCCAGGAAGACTGCGAAAGCACCGGCGGCGAGTGGAAAAGACAGTGACAGGCCAGCATGTGCGACGCAGCTTGTTCGTTCCTAGCCCTTGCTGTGCTCCGGTGATGACGGCCCCTCCTTGATGCCACGGGGCCCGGCTACGCCCCAGATGATCAGCCCCAACACCGGCAGGATGATCAGCAGCAGCGCCCAGCCGGCCTTGGTCCCGGCCGACTTGTCGCTTCGAAAGACACTGACGATCGCCCATAGATCCACGAGCAGCAACAGCACCGCGACAGCGATCCAGAAGTAACTGGCTAATTCAGACATGGCCTAATCCTCTTGTCGGTTTAAAGATTAGGCACAGCCGCTCAGGCGCCGTTCAAAGAATTTCGCCCATGGCGCGTGCGGCACTACCCCCGCTCATTCAGATAAGCGACCCACCGTTCATAGGCTTCATGTTGACGCTGAACCGCCTCATCCCAAGTCGATCCGCTCATTTGATGGACGCATATGAGCTTCATCATTTCCGCTGTCGCCATATCGAGTTCCACCAGGAGTTCATGGGATTTGATCTTGAAGTCTTCAACGGTGGTCATCTGCCTGTCCTTCCCCCTACCGGGAGCAGCCATTGCACCCAACATGGATTCTTTTTTTCGAAGCTGATTCCCTTTGAGGCGATAGCCGGTCGAAAGCCGGGCGCTGACGGTAAGGAAGATCGACTGAAGCGATGACAGACTCAAATGAACTCAGTGTTTTCCACCCCGTGGTGGTCATACGGACAGGACCCTGAATAATCGATATTTGAACGAGCGACTGATGCCAGGCTCAAATATTGCAGATATATTTCAGTTTAATGACAGTCACGGATCGAACACCACCATGAAAATTCGAGCGACCGTCATCTGCGAAGACAATCGCCACGTCCTGCTGGTTCGCAAAGCCAATAGCCGCTGGGCGCTTCCCGGCGGTACCGTCGAACGGGGGGAAACCCATGCGGGGGCGGCCATCCGGGAACTGGCAGAGGAAACTGGCCTGGACGTCGAGAACCTGCTCTACCTGATGCGAATCAATGATGGGCAAACCGAGCATCACGTGTTCGAAGCGTCAGTCCGCGACTCGACGGCGGCCCGGCCACAGAATGAAATCAGCGATTGCCTCTGGCACCCGTTGGATGCCATTGCCCAACTGCAAATGAAAAAGGGCATGCGGGATATTCTCGAGGCGTTTCGCCGGCGATTGTGATGGGTCGGTACAAGCGGGTAACCGAAACGAACAAGGGTTTGCATTAGCTTTCGCCCGCAAACCCTTGATTTTAGATGGTGCCCGAAGCCGGAATCGAACCGGCACGCCCTTACGAGCGGGGGATTTTAAGTCCCATGCGTCTACCAGTTTCGCCATTCGGGCGGTAGCGCGATTAGCCATGGGAACCGTCGGCAAATCCAATGGCCGAAGTCCTGGCTGGTGCAGCAAGAGGGGGAATATATACATCCCTCCCCTGTGAAGCAAGGTCGCTTATGCCCTTTTCAAGACAAAACCTTTCAATGCTTCGAAAATAAAAAAGCTCCGTAAATCATAGATCTACAGAGCTTTTTAAAAGTGGAGGCCGAAGTCGGAATCGAACCGGCGTAGGTGGATTTGCAATCCACTGCATAACCATTTTGCTATTCGGCCTCAAGACGCTCGATGCGATGCAGCCACATCAACCGCGGTACAAACCTGATCAGGAAACAAGCCACTTGCTCAGCGCTATCTCCTTGAAAACATTGAGATTTTTTACGTCCCAGTGCGTTCGATGGGCGCAATTATGTACTCATTTGCCTAGGCTGACAACCCCTTGATTTCAAAAAAAATTCGTCGAACGATCAGCTTTTCCTCCCCTGGCCAAACCAGCCAGCGAATCCCGGACCGCCCTGGCAAACGCTTGAACTGCAGCGCCATGATTCGCCTCATCGGAAAGCTCGCACGTCGACGGAACAACCGCACCTCCCCCCGGCTCATTCCTTATGTCGCCCCTGGAGAATGAGGAAACCATCATGTCTGAACGACCCAAACTGGTTGCGAGCCGGGCAGCGGTGCCGACCCCGTCGCATCCCAATCTCGGCACGCCGGAGCGTGCGGTGTCTTTGCTGGCCGGCACGCTATTGATCGCCAATGGACTGCGCCAGGGCGGGCTCCAGGGTTGGCCGCAGGTGCTGTTGGGTGCCTGTGCCGCCTGGCGCGGTTATTCAGGCACATGCAGGATCAAGCGCGCGCTGACCCACACCCCCTTCGAACAAGCTTTCGAACAGGATCGAGACTGGGACGGCAGCAAGGTGATCTCTCGTAGCATTACCGTGGGTAAACCAAGGGAAGCGGTCTTCGCGTTCTGTCGCAACCCGGGTAATCTCGGTGCGTTGCTGCCCTGGGTCGATGCAATCGAACAGACCGGTGAACGCACCTATCGCTGGGTCGCCCACGGGCCGATGGATAAGACCCTGCATTGCGACATCGAACAGGACGAACCCAAGGACGGCCGAAAGCTGCATTGGACGGCCGCTCGGGATACACGATTCAAGCATGACATCCAGATGCACTTCACTGATGCACCGGCCGGCCGAGGCACGCAACTCAAGGTCATCGTCGCCTGCCAGACGCTCCCCGGTGCTGCGGGATATGCCCTGGCAGCCGCTCTTTCGAAGTTCTCGGACAAAGCCTTGTTGCACCTGCTGCGCAGCATCAAGCAACAACTGGAAACCGGCGAGGTGGCCACTCATCGAATGCACGCCCCCGGCACCAAGGATTTCTTGTTCGTCCATCCGGCCACCAATACCCCTCAAACACCGACCCACCAGCCGTCCACTGGAGGTAACGCCTGATGCGTGCATTGACTTGGCAAGGCCCGAACAAGCTACAAGTTGAAACCGTCGATGACCCGTCCATCATCAATCCCCGCGACGCTATCGTCCGGGTGAAGATGTCGTCGGTGTGTGGGTCAGACCTGCATCTGTTGGGGGGCTACGTACCGACTATGCAGGCCGGCGATATCATTGGCCATGAATTCATGGGTGAAGTCGTGGAGATCGGCTCAGCCGTCAGTTCATTGCGCAAAGGCGACCGGGTCGTCACGGTGTCGATCCTGGGTTGCGGCGAGTGCGAACATTGCAGGCGCTCGGATTTTTCCTGCTGCGACAACTCCAACCCCAATCCCAGCGCCACGGATATCGCCTACGGCCAACCGGCATGCGGGATTATCGGCTACAGCCATGCGTTTGGCGGCTATGCAGGCAGTCATGCGACCTATATTCGCGTGC
Source organism: Pseudomonas sp. NFACC56-3 (assembly GCF_900100025.1). Lineage (NCBI taxonomy): Bacteria > Pseudomonadati > Pseudomonadota > Gammaproteobacteria > Pseudomonadales > Pseudomonadaceae > Pseudomonas > Pseudomonas sp. NFACC56-3. The sequence goes on from NZ_FMTK01000019.1 coordinate 96,023, forward strand.
CGTTTGCCGACGTCAACCTGTTCAAGATTCCCGAAGGCATCCGCGACGAGCAGGCGGTCTTCGTCTCCGACGCGGTGCCCACCGGTTATTTCGCCGCCGATAACGCCAATATCCAACGGGGCGACACCGTGGCGGTATGGGGGTGCGGCGGGGTCGGGTTGATGGCGATGTCCAGTGCCTATTTGCTGGGGGCCGAACGAGTGATTGCCATCGACCGCCTGCCTGATCGCTTGCAACTGGCCGAAGAAAAGACCGGCGCCATCGCCCTCAACTATGAAACCACGGACGTGCATGCCGCCTTGCTGGAGCTCACCGGCGGCCGGGGCCCGGATCGCTGCATCGACTGTGTGGGCATGGAGGCCCATGGTACAGAGGTCGACTATCTCTACGACAAGACCAAGCAAATGCTGCGTCTGCATACCGAGCGCGGGACGGTGCTGCGCCAGTCGATCCGAGCCTGCCGCAAAGGCGGCACGGTCTCGGTGGTCGGCGTCTATGGCGGTCTGCTGGACAAATTTCCCATGGGGGCCATCGTCAATAAAGCCTTGACCTTGCGCTCCGGCCAACAGCCCGGACAGCGTTACGTGGAACGATTGTTCGAGCACATCCAGAAAGGTGAACTGGACCCCTCCTACCTGCTGACTCATCCAATGGGGCTCGAACAGTCGGTGGAAGGTTATGCAATGTTCAAGGAGAAGACACAGAATTGTGTGCGGGCAGTGTTTCGGCCTGAGTGATTGCGCTGTTTGCAGGGCTGCGCACACACCAGCAGTCGCAGCCCTGCACCATTATGGGTAACATACCGGCCTTCCCGCAGCCCTTCTGCGACCTGCCCAATAAGCCCATTCCATGCCTTTCGAACTCAGCGTTGACCTCACTACCCTCGCTATCCTTGCCGTTGTCGCTTTCATTGCCGGCTTCATCGATGCCATTGCCGGTGGCGGTGGGCTGCTGACCACGCCGGCGCTGCTGACTGCAGGTTTGCCGCCTCATCTGGTCCTGGGGACCAACAAACTCAGCTCGACCTTCGGCTCGGCGACAGCCAGCTTCACCTTCTACAAGCGCAAGCTGTTCCACCCGAGGCAATGGACCCACGCCCTCGTCGGCACTCTGGTCGGGGCCCTGACCGGTGCCATCGTCGCCCATTACCTGCCTGCCGAGTGGCTGAACAAGATGCTGCCAGTGATCGTCTTCGCCTGCGGCCTGTACCTGTTGTTTGGCGGCACGCCCAAGGCACCGCTGGACAGCGACGCACCGATCAAGAAGACATGGCAGTCGTCCCAGGGTTTCAGCCTGGGTTTCTATGACGGCGTGGCCGGGCCCGGTACCGGTGCGTTCTGGACGGTCAGCAGCCTGCTGCTCTACCCCATCGACCTGGTGAAGGCCAGTGGCGTGGCACGCAGCATGAATTTCGTCAGCAACATCGCGGCGCTGTCGGTGTTCGTCTTTTCCGGACAGGTGGATTGGGTCATCGGCCTGAGCATGGGCCTGTCGGTGATGATCGGCGCGTTCTTCGGCGCTCGCACCGCCATCAGCGGCGGCGCGAAGTTCATCCGACCGGTGTTCATCACCGTGGTGCTGGGCTTGACCGTGCGCCTAGCCTGGCAACACTGGTTCAGCGTGGCCTAAGCGCCGCGCCACATAAAGGTCGATCAGGTAGCGAGCGATCGAGCGCGAGGCCGGCAACGGTGGCAGGTCGTGGACGTTGAACCATTGGGCGTCCTCGATTTCATCTTCCTGGGGCACGATGTCGCCGCCGGCATATTCAGCGTGAAAACCGAGCATCATCGAATGGGGGAACGGCCAGCACTGGCTGCCCATGTACTGGATGTTCTTCACTTCGATACTGACTTCTTCACGCACCTCCCGCACCAGGCAATCCTCGGCCGACTCGCCGGGCTCGGCAAACCCCGCCAGGGTGCTGTAGACGCCCGTGACGAAACGCGGCGAACGGGCCAGCAGGACTTCATCGCCGCGGGTAATCAACACGATCATGCTCGGTGAAATCCGCGGGTAATGACGCAGGTCACAGGCGTCGCAATACATGGCCCGTTCCAACGAAATCTGGCTCATGCGCTTGCCGCAACTGCCACAGAAGCGATGCTCCCGGGCCCAGGTGCCGATCTGTGCCGCATAGCCCAACACCTTGTACAGCGTGTGGTCGCCCTCGAGCATGAACGCCCGCAGGCCTTTCCAGTGGCAGCCAGGAATATCCAGCGGGCTGTGCAACTCCAACAGGTAGACCGGCTCGCCATCCAGGTGACCGATGCCGTGTTCGGCGAGGATCGACAGGTCTTGGCGCTTGAGCCACTCGCGGGGGAACAGCGCGCCGTTGTCGTCGAACAGAAAGCCTTCCGGGCTACGGGCCACGGCCCAGCCGCCGGGAAGATCGGTATCGAGTACTGCGGTGGTCCAGCGTGAAGTCATGGTCAGTCAATCCAGAAATTCGGGTTTCTGTTTGCTCATATGGGCGGCCATGGCCACGCGCAGGTCGGTCGATTGCAGCATGGCGGCGTTCCAGGTGGCGACGTATTCCAGGCCGTCGTCGATGCGGTGGTCGCGCATGTAGCTGATCATTGCCTTGGTGCCGGTCACGGCGATCGGCGACTTGGCGGCGATTTCCCGGGCAATGCCCAGCACGCCGTCGAGCAGGCTGGCGGTGTCGCTGTAGACGCGATTGACCAGGCCGATGCTGCGCGCTTCTTCGGCACCGAAGGTGCGCCCCGTATAAGCGAGTTCACGCAGCATGCCGTCCCCGATGATCCGGGGCAAGCGTTGCAATGTGCCAACATCGGCAGCCATGCCGATATCGATTTCCTTGATGGAGAACTGGGCGTCCTCGGCGGCATAACGCATGTCGCACGCGGCGATCAGGTCAATGGCACCGCCCAGGCAATAGCCTTGAATGGCCGCGAGCACCGGCTTGCGGCAATTGTCCACGGCGTTGAACGAGGCTTGCAGTTGCAGGATCTTGCGCCGCAGCAGGCGCGCATTGCGTCCCACGTCCTTGCCCAACTCGTTGGCCACACCGGCCAGCATCATCAGGTCGATGCCGGAGGAAAAATGCTTGCCGGCACCGCTGAGCACCACCACCCGCGCCTCATCGGTGTCATCGATCCATTGGAAGATCTCAATGATCTCGCGCCAGAAATCAACGTTCATCGCATTGATTTTTTCCGGGCGACTGATCTGCACATGGGCGATGTTGTCGGCAAGTTCGACGTTGAACGCTTGGTATTTCGACATGGCAGTGATCCTTTACCGGCTGAAAAGAGGCCTGAACTATACCAAGCCATCGCGACAGGACGTAGGCAGTGCATCGGCCAAAAGCGGGACTTACAGCGCCCCCCTGTGAGAGCGAGCTTGCTCGCGATAGCGGTGGGTCAGCTTGCAGCGATGGCGAATGTACCGCCGTTATCGCGAGCAAGCTCGCTCCCACAGGAACTTTCGATGCACACAACCCCCTTCGAAATACCTGCGCTACTCGCCCGCCTGTAGCTGCCCATCCCAACCACCGCCCAACGCCGCAATCAGTTGCACGCTGGCAATCAAGCGGCTCTGTTGCAGGCTCAGCATGCTGCGCTCGTTGCTCAACGCGGTGGCCTGGACGGTGACCACGTCGAGGTAGGCAATCAATCCGGCCCGGTACTGGTTCTGCGTCAGGCGCAGGGATTCCCGGGCGGCGTCCAGGGCTTCCTGGCGTACGCGGGCTTCGTCTTCCAGCACCTTGAGCTGGATCATGTAGTTTTCCACCTCGCGCAAGCCATCGAGCACGGTCTGACGATAGGTGGCGACGGTCTGGTCATACGCCGCGACGGTGCGGTCGACTTCCGCCGACCGCTGGCCGCCATCGAACAGCGTCATCGCCAGTTGCGGCCCTACCGACCAGAAGCGGTTCGGCACGCTCACCCAATTGTCGTAGGTACTGCTGCTGTAGCCGCCACTGAGGCTCAGGGTCAAGTCCGGGTAATACGCGGCCTTGGCGACGCCGATGTTGGCATTGGCGGCCATCACCGAGCGCTCTGCCGAAGCGATGTCCGGCCGGCGCTCGAGCAGTTGCGAGGGCAGCGCCACCGGGATCTGCGGCAATGCCGGGATGTCCTGGACCTCGGCCAGGTTGAACTCCGCCGGCGGCAGGCCGATGAGCACGGCGATGGCGTTTTCGAACTGGGCTCGCTGCCAGATCAGGTCAATCAGGTCGCCCTGGGTGGTCTTGAGCTGGTTTTGCGCCTGGGCCACCGCGTCCTTGCCGGAGACCCCGGCACGGTACTGATTTTCGGTCATTTTCAGCGAGCGCTGATAGTTGTCGACGGTGGTCTGCAACAAACGCTTCTGTTCATCGATCACCCGCAATTGCAAGTAGTTCTGCACCAGCTCCGATTGCTGGCTCAGGCGCATCGCCGCCAGGTCGGCGAAACTGGCTTGCGCGCTCGCCTCGTCGGCTTCCAGGGTGCGGCGCAACTTGCCCCACACGTCCGCCTCCCAGCTGACGCCAGCCTGGGCGTTGTAGGTGTCGCGAATGCCGCTGGACGAACTGCTCAGGCTCGAACTGCTGCTGCCGGTGCCCTGGCTGGAGCGCGTCTTGCCAACGGTCAGGTCTACGGTGGGGAAAAACGCGCCACGGGCATTGCGCACCAGTGCCCGGGCCTGCCGGTACTGGGCTTCGGCCTGGGCCACGGTCTGGTTGGAGGCGTTGAGCTTGTCCACCAGGCTGTTGAGTTGCGTATCGCCGTAGAGCTCCCACCAGGCGCCCCGGGCCAGGGCATCGCTGGGGTTCGCCTGGCGCCAGCCCTGGGCCTCCTTGTACTGCACCGGGGCGGCTGCCGCGGGGCGCTGGTAATCCGGGCCGACGGCGCAGGCGCTGAGCATCGCCACGCACAGCACCAGGCTCAGCACCCGCGAGCCACGGGCGGTCGCCAGCGTTGCGGCAAGATTGAAAGGCGGACGGTCGGTCATAGCGGAGTTTCCAGGGCAGCATCGGTGCGCACGCCACGCCAGCGGTTGAAGCGATGGCGCAGCTTGTCGAGGTAAAGGTAAACCACCGGCGTGGTGTAGAGCGTCAGCACCTGGCTGAACACCAGCCCGCCGATGATGGTCAGGCCTAGCGGCTGGCGCATTTCCGCGCCCTCGGCGGCGCCGAGCAGCAGCGGCAAGGCACCCAGGATCGCCGCCAACGTGGTCATCAGGATTGGCCGCAATCGCAGCAGGCAAGCGCTGCGGATCGACTCCAGCGGCGTCTGCCCGGCACGTTCCAGTTGCAGCGCCAGATCGATCATCAGGATGGCGTTTTTCTTCACCACGCCGATCAGCAGGAACAGCCCCAACAGCGAGATCAGGCTGAACTCGCCGCCCAGTGCGTAGATCGACAACAAGGCGCCGACCCCGGCCGATGGCAAGGTGGACAGGATGGTCAGCGGATGAATATAGCTTTCATACAGCACGCCCAGCACCAGGTACACCGCCAGCAACGCGCCGAGAATCATGAACGGCTGGCTCTTCTGGGTGGCGGCGAACGCGTCGGCGGTGCCGGCCATTTTCGCGATGACATCCTCGGGCAAGCCAACTTTGGCAAGGGCCCGTTCGATGGCGGCGGTGCCCTGCTCCACCGTCACGCCTTCGGCCATGTCGAAGGAGATGCCTTCGGAAGCGAACTGGCCCTCGTGGCTGACCCGGTCGTCCTCCAAGCTGTTTTCATAATGAGCAATGGCCGACAGTGGCACCCTCGCCCCGTCGGCGGTAATCACCTGGACCTGTTCGAGGGTCTTGGGGTCCTGGGCATACTTGGGATTGACCTCCATCACCACCTGATATTGGTTGAGGCTGTCGTAGATGGTGGAAATCTGCCGCTGGCTGTAAGCGTTGTTCAACACGGTGGTAACCATGTCCATGTCGATGCCCAGGCGCTTGGCCTGGTCGCGGTCCACCACCAGCGTCACCTGCTGGGCGCCGCCGCCGTCACGGGCGTCGATGGCGGTCAGTTCCGGCAGCGCGCGGAAGGCCGCCACCACCTTGGGATACCACATGCGCAGGGAAGCCAGGTCACCACTTTGGAGGATGTAGGCATATTGCGAGGTGGTCTGCTCGCGGCCACCGCCAAATTGCAGGTCCTGGTCAGCCATCAGCATCAATTGGCCACCGGGGACCTTGGGCATTTCCTTGCGCAGGCGTTCGATGACTTTCTGCGCGGAAATCCCGCGCTCCTTGATCGGTTTGAGACGCACCAGCATGAAGGCATTGTTGGTGCCGTTGTTGCCACCGATGAAACCGGCGACGCTCTGCACCGCCTCATCCTTGAGCACGGCGCGGCGGAAGATTTCCATCTTCGGCTGCATCACGTTGAACGACAGCCCGTCGTCGCCGCGCACGAAACCGATCAGTTGGCCGGTGTCCTGCTGTGGCATGAAGGTTTTCGGCACCACCACGTACAGCGCGAAGTTCACGCCGATGGTCACCAGCAGGCTGAGCAAGGTCAGGCGTCGATGGCGCAGCACCCAGTCCAGGCTGATGGCGTAACCACGGACCATCCGCTCGTTGAGCCCCTGGCTCCAGCGCTGCAAGCGGTTTTCCTGCCCCGGTACGTGAGGCTTGAGCCAGCGGGCGCAGAGCATCGGCGTGAGCGTCAGCGAGACCACCAGCGAAACCACGATGGAGGCCGCCAGGGTGATGGAGAATTCGCGGAACAGGCTCTCGATGATGCCGCCCATGAACAGGATCGACAGGAATACCGCCACCAGCGAGACGTTCATCGACAGCAACGTAAAGCCGACTTCTTCGGCGCCCAGATAGGCGGCTTTCATCGGTGGCACGCCTTCGTCGATGTGCCGGGAAATGTTCTCCAGCACCACGATGGCGTCGTCCACCACCAACCCGGTCGCCAGGATCAACGCCATCAGCGACAGGTTGTTCAAGGAGAAGCCGTACAGGTACATCACCGCAAACGTGCCCACCAGCGACACCGGTACCGCCAGGGTCGGGATCAGGGAGGCGCGGAAGTTGCCGAGGAACAGGAACACGACCAGCACCACCAGGGCCACGGCGATCAGCAAGGTCATTTCCGCTTCATGCAGGGTGGCCTTGATCACCGGCGAACGGTCCATCGCCAGGTTCAGCTTGACGCTGGCCGGCAGCACCGCCTGCAACGCCGGCAGTTGCGCCTTGATTTCGTTGACCGTCTCGATGATGTTGGCCCCGGCCTGGCGGTTGATCACCAGCAGCACGGCGGCATCGTTGTTGAAGAAACCGCTGTTGTAGCGATCCTCGACGCTGTCGGTGACTTTCGCCACGTCCTTGAGCCGCAGGACCGAGCCGTCCTGGTAGCGGATGATCAGCGTTTCGTAGTCCTTGGCCTTCTCCAACTGGTCGTTGGCCTGGACCTGCCACATGCGCCGGTCGTCCTCCACCGAACCCTTGGGCCGGCGTACGTTGCTGTCGGCGATGGCGGTGCGCACATCGTCCAGGGCCACGCCGTACTGATTGAGCAACTGTGGCTCCAGTTCGATGCGCACCGCTGGCAACGAACTGCCGCCGATCTGCACCTCGCCGACGCCCGACACCTGGGACAGGCTCTGGGACAGGATGGTGGACGCCAGGTCGTAGAGCTGGCCTTTTTCCAATACATCCGAGGTCAGCGACAGCACCATGATCGGCGCCTGGGACGGGTTGACCTTCTTGTAAGTGGGCATGCTGCGCATGCCACTGGGCAACAGGTTGCGCGACGCGTTGATGGCCGCCTGCACTTCCCGGGCGGCGCCGTTGATGTCACGGTCCAGGTCGAATTGCAGGATGACCCGCGTAGAACCCTGGCTGGAACGGCTGCTCATGGTGTTGACCCCGGCGATCGCGCCGAAGGAACGCTCCAGGGGCGTTGCCACTGTCGAAGCCATCACCTCGGGGCTGGCCCCTGGCAGGTTGGCCTGGACCACGATCACCGGAAAATCCATCTGCGGCAGCGGCGAAACCGGCAGCAGGCCGAAGCACACGCCACCGAGCAGCATGATGGCGAAGCTCAGGAGCATGGTCGCTACGGGGCGGCGGATGAAGGGGCCGGAGAGGTTCATCGGCCGCCGCTCCGAGCTTCAGACCGAAGACCGAAAAGAATGACCGGGCTCTTGTGGCGAGGGAGCTTGCTCCCGCTTGAGTGCGCAGCGCTCACAAAAGGGGCCGCTGCGCAGCCCAGCGGGAGCAAGCTCCCTCGCCACGGGAAGCCCGTTCCGCCCAGGTTTTCGGGCGCTGCTGTCATACCCGCACCTCTTTCCCTTCAGGCCTGGCAAACCGGCGGCCCAGGCGATCGAAATACAGGTAGATCACCGGCGTGGTGAACAACGTCAGGACCTGGCTCACCAACAACCCGCCCACCATCACCAAGCCCAGGGGCTGGCGCAATTCGGCACCGGAACCGGTGGCGAACATCAGCGGTATGGCACCGAACAACGCCGCCAGGGTGGTCATCAGGATCGGGCGGAAGCGCAGCAACGCCGCCTGGTAGATCGCCGTCTGCGGGTCCATGCCCTGGTTGCGCTCCGCGTCGAGGGCGAAGTCGATCATCATGATCGCGTTCTTCTTGACGATGCCGATCAGCAGGATGATGCCGATGATCGCGATCATGCCCAGGTCATTGCCGCTGAGGATCAACGCCAGCAAGGCGCCAATGGCCGCCGAGGGCAAGGTGGAAAGGATGGTGATCGGATGGATGTAGCTTTCGTACAGCACACCCAGGACGATGTACATGGTCACCACCGCCGCCAGGATCAGCAGCAAGGTACTCGACAACGACGCCTGGAACGCCTCGGCCGCGCCTTGGAATTCGGTCTGCACGCCCACCGGCATGCCGATGTCCCGCTGGACCTTTTCGATCACCTCCACCGCATGCCCGAGGGCCACGCCCGGCGCGAGGTTGAACGACATCATCACCGCTGGAAACTGGCCGATGTGGGCAATCGCCAATTGCGCCTGGCGCTCTTCGACCCGGGCCAGGCTCGACAACCGCACCTGCCCGCCATCGGTGGTCTTGACGTGAACCTGGTCCAGCGCCTGCGGCCCGAGCCGCTCCCCGGCCTGGGCCTGCAACACCACGCGGTACTGGCTGGCCTGGGTGTAGATGGTGGAGATCTGCCGCTGGCCGAAGGCGTCATACAGCGCATCGGTGATGTTCGACACCGAGACGCCCAGGCGTGAAGCCGCGTCGCGGTCGATCACCAAGTAGACCTGCAAGCCCTTGTCCTGCAGGTCGCTGGCCACATCGGTCAGCTCCGGCTGGCGGCCCAGGGCCTCGACCAGGCGCCCGCTCCAGAGGCTGAGCAACTCGGCGTCCGGCGATGACAGGCTGAACTGGTATTGGGTACGGCTGACCCGGTCTTCGATGGTCAGGTCCTGCACCGGCTGCATGAACAGGCGAATGCCCACCAGTCGATCCAGCTGTGGCTGCAAGCGGGCAATGATCTCGGTGGCGCTGTCATCCCGTTCGCTGTGGGGCTTGAGGTTGATCAGCAGGCGACCGCTGTTGAGCGTAGCGTTGTCGCCGTCCACGCCGATGTAGGACGACAGGCTCTGCACCGCCGGGTCGGCGAGGATCACCTTGGCCAACTGCTGCTGGCGCTCGCTCATGGCGGCAAAGGAGATCGATTGCGGCGCCTCGGAAATGCCCTGGATCACCCCGGTGTCCTGCACCGGGAAAAAGCCCTTGGGCACGGCCAGGTACAGCACGACCGTCAGCACCAGGCTGCCCACCGCCACCAGCAGGGTCAGTGGCTGATGCTTGAGCACCCACTGCAACTTGCGCCCGTAGGCAGCGATCAACCAGTCGATCCAGGCGCCGCTGGCGCGGTAGAAACGGCCCTGCTCTGCTTCCTTGGGCTCGCGCTTGAGCAAGCGGGCGCACATCATCGGCGTCAGGGTCAGGGACACCACCAGGGAAATCAGGATCGCCACCGCCAGGGTGATGGCGAATTCGCGAAACAAGCGCCCGACCACATCGGCCATGAACAGCAGCGGGATCAGCACGGCGATCAGCGACAGGGTCAGGGAAATCAGCGTGAAGCCGATCTGCTTGGCGCCCTTGAGCGCGGCCTGCAACGGGCTGTCGCCCTCCTCGATGAAGCGGGCGATGTTCTCCAACATGACGATGGCGTCGTCCACCACAAAACCGGTGGCGATGGTCAGGGCCATCAGGGTCAGGTTATTGATGGAGAAACCGGCCAGGTACATCACGCCGAAGGTACCGATCAACGACAACGGCACGGCCACCGACGGGATGATCGTGGCACTGACGCGACGCAGGAACAGGAACGTCACCATGACCACCAGGGCGATGGCAATCAGCAATTCATGCTGCACGTCGGTGACCGAAGCACGGATGGTCTGGGTGCGGTCGGTCAGCACGGTGACGTCCAGGCCGGCCGGCAGGTTGTCGGTGATGCTCGGCAGCAAGGCCTTGATCCGGTCCACCACCTCGATGACATTGGCCCCCGGCTGGCGCTGGATGTTCAGCAGCACGGCCTGGTTTTCGTTGGCCCAGGCGGCAAGGCGTTCGTTTTCGGCCCCGTCGACGATCTGTGCAACATCCTTGAGCCGCAACGGCGCACCATTGGCGTAGGCCAGGATCAGCTCGGCGTAGTCCTTGGGCGAGGTCAGCTGGTCGTTGGCGTCGAGCATCGAGACCCGGGTCGGGCCGTCGAAGTTGCCCTTGGGCTGGTTGACGTTGGAAGCCCCGATCAACGTGCGCACATCCGCCAGGTTCAGGCCGTTGGCCGCCAGGGCCTCGGGGTTGACCTTGATTCGCACGGCCTGGCGCTGGCCACCGGCGATGGTGACCATGCCGACGCCGCTGATCTGGGCGATTTTCTGCGCCATGCGGGTGTCCACCAAGTCATTGAGCTTGGGCAGCAGCATGGTCTTGGAGGTGATCGCCAGGGTCAGCACCGGGGTGTCGGCCGGATTGACCTTGTTGTACACCGGCGGCGCCGGCAGGTCCTTAGGCAGCAGATTGGTGGCCGCATTGATCGCGGCCTGCACCTGCTGCTCGGCGACATCCATGTTGATGTCCAGGTTGAAGCGCAAGGTGATCACCGACGCGCCGCCGGAACTGGTGGAGGCCATTTGCGTCAGGCCCGGCATCTGCCCGAACTGCCGCTCCAGGGGCGCGGTGACCGCACTGGTCATCACATCGGGGCTGGCGCCCGGGTACAGGGTCATCACGCGGATGGTCGGGTAGTCGACCTGGGGCAATGCCGACACCGGCAGCAACCGGTAGGCGATCAGGCCGGCGAGGATGATCGCCAGCATGCTCAGGGTGGTGGCGACCGGGCGAAGAATGAACAGCCGCGAGAGATTCATGCGCCGCCCTTGTTCGCCTTGTCGGCCTCAACCGGCTCAGGCACCGCCGCAGACTTGCCCTGCAAGTGCTCGGTCGGCGTGGTGGGCACCTCCTGGCTGTCGTTGACCACCTCCACTTCGCTGCCTTCCTTCAGGCGATCGGTGCCTTCGAGCACCACCCGGTCGCCAGCGGCCAGGCCTTCGGTGACCACGGTGTTCGTGCCGTCGCTGGCCCCGATCTTCAGCTTCTTGATGGTGACCTTCTTGTCGCCCTCCAGGGCGTAGACGAAGGTGCCATTGGTGCCGAACTGGATGGCCGCCGTCGGCGCCAGGACCACGCCTTTGAGGGTGTCGGCCAGCAGGTGGACGTTGACGAACTGATTGGGGAACAGCGACTGGTCGCGGTTCTCGTAGCGAGCCTTGAACTTCAAGGTGCCGGTGGTGACATCGATCTGGTTGTCCAGGCTTTGCAACACGCCACTGGCCTGGCGCTTCACGTCACCCCGGTCCCAGGCTTCGACGGGCAGCTTCGCCCCGCTGCGATAACGGGTGAGCACGGTGTCGAGGTTGTTCTCCGGCAAGGTGAACACGACGCTGATGGGTTGAGTCTGGGTAATGACCGCCAGGGCCGTGCTGTCGTTGGCCGCCACCAGGTTGCCGATGTCCAGTTGGCGCAAGCCCACGCGGCCGGTAATCGGCGCGCGGATCCTGGTGAATTCCAGGTTGAGCTTGGCGTCGTTGACCGCCGCCTGATTGGTCTTGACCGTGCCCTGGTACTGGCCCACCAAGGCCGCGGCGGTGTCGAGGGTCTGCTTGGCAATACTGTCTTCGGCGTACAGGCCGCGATACCGCTCAAGGTCGACCTGGGCATTTTTCAGTTGGGCCTGGTTCTGCAACAGCGTGCCTTCGGCCTGGAGCAAGGCGTTCTGGTACGGACGTGGGTCGATCTCGGCCAGCAAGTCCCCAGCCTTGACCATTTGCCCCTCTTCGAAGGCGATCTTGACCAGTTCGCCACCCACGCGGCTACGCACGTTGATGGTGTTGAGGGCCGTGACCGTACCCAGCGCCTTGAAGTACAGCGGGAAATCCCCGGTCACCGCCGGCGCCACCCGCACCGGAATCGGCCCCGTCGCCCCACCGAACCCCGGCCGCATGCCACCCGAGCGTCCCACGTGCCCCGTCGCGGCCTTGTCCCCCGCCCCCGGCTTCTGGGCCGAACCATTGGGCCAGAACTTCCAGGCCAGCGCCGCGACGGCCAACAGGACGAACAGGCCGAACAGCCAGCGACGGGAATTGCGGGAAACAGACGATTGCATGGAGTGATCAACCATTGGGCGCGTGGACTTCTTTTACGGGAGGCTGAACGATAAGCACTGACGGGTATTTAGCAAAGCGCCTTTACCGGCAATTTACGTTGGGCTTACCTTTCAAATAGTCGGCTAAGACCTTGAAGCACAAAAGAAAACGGCCTGGACAGGGCCAGACCGTTAACAATTGTAATAAATACCTTATTTCATTCCACTTATTTCAGAACAGCCAGGGCCGCGTCGTAGTTCGGCTCTTCGGCGATTTCCTTGACCAGTTCGCTGTGCAGCACAGTGTCGTTTTCATCCAGCACGACCACGGCACGGGCGGTCAGACCTTTCAATGGACCGTCGGCAATCGCCACGCCGTAGTCCTGGATGAACTCGGCACCGCGCAGCGTGGACAGGTTCTGGACATTTTCCAGGCCTTCGGCACCGCAGAAGCGCGCCTGGGCAAATGGCAGGTCGGCGGAAATGCACAGCACCACGGTGTTGTTCAGTTCGTTGGCCTGAGCGTTGAATTTGCGCACGGAGGTGGCGCAGGTCGGCGTGTCGACGCTTGGGAAAATGTTCAGCACTTTGCGCTTGCCGGCGAAGTCCTTCAGGGAAACGTCCGACAGATTGCCGGCGACCAGGGAAAAGGCTGGTGCCTTGGAACCGGCTTGTGGCAACTGACCGTTGACTTGGACCGGGTTGCCTTTGAGGGTGACTTGAGCCATGAACGGATTCCTTCTGACAGTTTGAAAATGGTGAGGCCGGAGTTAACCACGAAATGCTCGCGCGACCTATGGGCGGACATAAAAAGACGTGGCGTCGACACCCCGGCGACGGTAAGGGTTATTTGGCCTTGAGCTGCAGAAACGACTGATGCAAATCCGACGCCCAGCCATCAATGACCCCTTTGACATCATCGGGCTTCATGACCTGGGATTCGTTGGACAGCGGCTTGCCCGTGCCCTTGCGCACCACCTGGGCGACCACCGCGTTGTTGCCTCCGTCGAGAAAAACCGCTTCGGTGCCCAAGGTGGTTTCCTGGTCGCGAATACCGCTGGCGGTGCTGACAGCGGCCGCCACCAGCGCAATCGGGACCACCTCATACGGTTTCAAGCCTTCGGTCTTGCTACTGACAGCCGTGATCGCCGCCCGTATCACCAATACACCTGGCCCTGGGACGGTCGCCAGGGGCAAGGACTTGCCCGCCTCCCGCATGAGGGCCTGATCGTAATACGCGGTGATGCCCGACAGCGTGGCCTGGGGGATCTTCACGGTCGGCTGCGGCTTGGGATAAAGCTGCGTCGGCTCGATATAGAGGCTGGTGTACTTGTTCAGATCGATCTTCGGATCGACCCAACGCATGACCTCGGCCCCCGACGGCGACTTCTCTTCCTTGAGCCGGCTGTAATCCCCCAGGAACCCGGAATATTCATCCGGCTGGGTGACTTTGCTCGAACAACCCGCCAAGACGAGCGAGGCTATGCAGATGCTGCCAATCATCATCGACGCGAACTTCATGCTGTCACTCCTGTAAGCCACACGAGGCGGGGCCGGAACTACAGGTATAGCCAATGGGCAGTTTTTTGCCTGCCCTGAAAAGAACAAGTGATTCAGCCGCGCTCGCGAGGTATCAAGCTCTGTAATTGTTGTGCGAGGAAGTTTGCATCGAAGGCAAACGTGTCGGGGTCCTTCAACCCATTGGTCCGGCGCCATTGCCATTGCGTCGATGGCGGCTGGCACACCAGGGAAATGCTGCCGTGACGGGTCGCGGCCAAGCCGATGATCGACAAAGAAACCAAGCCGCCCACCCCCATCACATCCGGCACGAACTCCACCGGTTTACCGGTAATGGCCAAGGTCAGTTTTTCAGTCTTGAAAGCGGATGTTTCTACCGGAACGTTCGATCCGTGGGCCACATACGTCTCACGGCTCAGTTCCAGCAAGCCGAGCGCCATGACCGGCGCCAGCCATTGTTCGATTTGCCCGTACAGCGCCTTGATCTGTTGCGCCCAAACCGCCGACTGGGCCTGGTGCAGTTGTTTCTTGTGCGCTTCGCTGTCGGCGTAGTGACGAAGCATCTCGCCCAGTTGCTGTACATCGTCCATGGGCCGATCCTCGGTTAGGGAGTGCTGCGAAGCTGGATGATGACAGGTCCAAGACGCTGGCGTACGTAAAAGCCACTTTACCTGCGTGGCTGATCCTTCAGCGCAGCCGCGCCATGGCGAGGGTGTCCGCCGGCATTGATGTCGAATGAACGACCGCTATCGCGAGCGAGCTCGCTCCCACAGAGAGGCTACTTCCTGCGTCGGTCAGGCCTGGAACCAATCCCGCCGCTCATCCAGGGTGTGGTGGATCAGTTCACACAGCATCTGCACCTCCGGCGAGCCTTCGGCCTGGGCATTGACGGCCATCCACAAGTACCGTTGCATCGACAGGCCGAACACTTGCGGCAACGCCACCAGGCCTCGGTCGAAGCGGCTCATGTACTGCGGCAACAGACCGATGCAGGCGCCGCAGCGAATCATTTCCAGCATCAGTTCGTAGGATTGCACCTGCACCACGCCGGCCCGGCGTTGTTCGATCAAGGCGTTCCACGGTGCGAAGCCGTCCACGTGTCGGTCCGCCTGCCATTGCACCAGCCTGTAATCGTTCAGATCGTCCAGGCAGTCCGGGCGCGTGGCCGGGCGTGAGTAGCGCTTGGCGATGTGCGGTACATAGTCCAGCCGCGCCAGTCGATCCGCGGGCAACGTGGCGAAACTCGGCCCCGGCCCCAACGTGTGGGCATCACTCAACCACAGCACCAGGTCGGCGCTGACGGCTTGCAGCGCCAGGTCACTGTCCAGGGTGATGATCTGCAGCCGCACGCTGGCGTTGCGTCGCAGCAATGAAATCAGGTCACGGCCCAGGATGTCATGCAGTATCGACTCGGCCACGGCCAGGCGAATCAAGGGTTGATCGTTCAAGGGCGGCGCGCTTTCGTGGGCCAGGCTGATCAAGCGCGCCTGCAACTGCCGGCCCTCGCGGCTGAGGGTCAAGGCGCTGCCCTGGAAGCTGAACAGCGAACGCTGCAGGCGCGCCTCCAATTGCGCCAACTGCTTGCGCAGCCAGGTCGCCTTGACGTTGAGGCTGCGGGCCGCTTGCATGAAGCAGCCGCAACGGGCACTGACCAGGAAGCACTGCGCTACCTGCGGCTCGATACCGCCGGCCATGGCCAGCCACGGGTCGGGGGCACGCAACGGTGTGCGGTATGCGGTGACAGCCTGGCGTCCTGCGGGCTCGATGAAGGTCATGGGTGACTCCCTGTCGGTTGTACGAAGTGGCGAGGGGATTTATCCCCGTGGGTCGCGAAGCGGCCCCCTTGGCTTGAAATCCATCAGGTCTGACACTGAAGGATATTGATAGGGGCTGCTACGCAGCCCAACGGGGATAAATCCCCTCGCCACACATAAATCCTCTTGCCACAAAGTGTTCACATCAAACAAAGCCTGGGCTAGAGCCCCTCCTCCAGCACCTTGCTCAACTGCGCGCCATCGATGCTCAACGTCGCCGTGTCGAGCATGCCGTCCAGGTACGCCTTGGCGATCTGTTCCTGGCGCTGGGCACGCAAGGCCTGGGTCAGGCGCTCGCGGACTTCGTCCAGGGTCGCCTCTCGGGCCGGTTGTTGCTCGGTGAGCTTGATGACATGGAACCCTGCCGGGCTCTGCACCGGGTCCGATACCGCGCCGACCTTCAAGCGTGCCACGGCCTCGCGCACCGGCGGCACCAGTTGCTGCAACGGCTGATAACCACTGTCACCGCCGCGCTCGGCACTGGTGCGGTCCTGGGAAAAACGACTGGCCAGGGCGCCGAACTCAGCGGGTGAGGCCTGGGCTTTCTTGCTCAACTCCAGCGCTTGCCGGCGTACCGCTTCCACGGTTTGCGGCTCGCTGGCTGCCAGGAAAATCTGGCTGACACGGTACAATGCCGGCGCGGTCCAGTTGGCTTTCCCGGCCTCGTAAGCCTGTTTCAACTCGTCTTCACTGGGATAGCCGGCCGGCACCTGACTGACCGACTGCAAGTAATCGCGAAACACAATCTGCTCGGCCGCCGCTCGTGTCTGCCGCTCCACCTCGGGCCGCTGGCGCCAACCCTGGGCATCGGCCTGCTCCAACACGGCTTTTTCCGCCAGGCGAGCACGGATCCAGCCCTCCAGCGCAGCCCGATTACTCCGCATTTGCTGACGAACCTCGGGCGCCAGTGCGGCCAGCAAGGTCTTGAGCTCTTCGGGGCTGACCTGCTGGTTGCCCAATCGGGCCAAACTCGGCGAGTCGGCCGACACAACGCTGGCGGTCTGCACCGCGGCGACCGGATCGCTGCCCGGCCGCAGGCCCAGCACCAGCGCCACGGCGATCAGCCCCAGCGCCGCGGCGCTGATGACGAAGGTCGGCTTTTTCACGATGCGACGGCCTCCTCCAAGGGCGCCTCGACGGGCTCGGCCGGGTTTTGCGCCCGCGCCGCGTTCTGGCTGTACTCACGCAGGTAGACAATGAATTCCTGCAACAGGCGATCCCACAGTTCCAGGTGACTGCGCAAATGATCGGTACTCACGCCCGCCGCAACCACGACGTCCATTTCCATCACCAGGAATTCGCCTTGCAACGACAACCGGGCAAAACGTCGCGAGGCGTTCCACCGTTCTGCCAACCCGTCCGGCAATTGGCCTTGCACCCGCAAGGCACAGCTGAAGGTGAAGTCCAGGTATTGGCCCGCCGTCGCCGCCGGATTGCCGAATCGCACGGCAAAGCCGATGCCCTGGCTGGCACTGAGCAGTTGCACAATGCCGTTCTGCTCGGTTTCGTTGACCCGATAACCCGCGGCCTGCAACCACTCGGTCAGGGATTTCGCACCGACGTTTTCAATCATTGAGGTCATGTTCGATTCATCCTTGTTCTGTTCAGTGAGTGATCGAGGCCTGGGGCGCATCGAAACGGTTCTTGTAGAGATCATCGCCGAACCCTTGGGCCAGCTCTTCGAAACGCACCCGGGCCTTGGCCGCGAACGGCTGGCGGATCTTCACGATGTCGGTGACATCGATGGTTTCGTAGGCATGCAGCAGCGTCTTGGCGACTTCGTACATCTGCTGATTCTTGACCGAACATTGCTGCACTTGTGTGTCACGCTCGGTCAATTGCGCCTCCAGACGCGCGCGCTCGGCCTCTTTGCCGCGAGCCAGGACCAGCAGTTCGTCGTAGGCTTTCTTGAACTTGCCCATTTGCTCGTTGCTGGCCGCCACCTGGGCCTGGGCCTGGCTTTGCAGGTTTTGCTGATGCCCGGCCAGTTGCTCATTCAGGGCCTGGACCTTGCTCAATTGCGTGGTCAATTGCTTGATTTGCGCCTGGGCCTCCTTGGCCTGGCTCTCCGCGGCCTGCCGGGCGGCACTGGCCTGGGCCTGTTCGCTTTGCAGGGTTTGCAACTGGGCGGTGGTGCTGCGCAGTTGCGCCCGCAAGCGTTCTTCCAGGCCCTCGCCGTGGGCGCCGCCGCTCAGAAGCAGGCCCAGCACCAGTAACGCGGCCGGACATTGGTAGATGGCACGCCTTTTCATGAGACCTCCCTGCGCTTAGAAGCGCGTGTTGATTTCAAGCTGCAAGACATCGATGTCGTACGGCGCGCCGTACACCGCTTCGGAACTCAACCAACGACCGGTGGCGAAGACGTTGCTCGCCAGGCCATAGTTGCCGCCCAGGAAATAACCCTTGGCGTTGGTGCCACCCAGATGGAATGACGAATCGTTGAAGCCGTCCGGCAAGGCGTCCGGCTGGATGTACTTGTAGCCGGCGAACAGGTTCCAGTCGCCTTCGCGCTTGAGTTCCAGGGAGTTGCCAAGGGTGAACTGGAGCATCCAGGCGTTGGCGCCGCTTTCCACCTCGCCATCGCTGTCCAGGTTGTTGGCGAACTGCCCCGCGGAGCGCTTGCGCATCTCGCCTTCGTCGTAGCCCAGGTTGTGGACGTAGTGGGCCTGGCTGCGCAGTTTCAGGTCTTCGGGCAGATCGGCGTCCCACGCGAAGTTCAGGTCCAGCAGGTTGAACTCCGAGGCCAGGCCGACGTATTGCGGCTGTGGCGTGGTCGACGGGTTGAGGGGGTTGGGCGTGATGTCGCGCAGCAGGAACACGGTGTTGCCCTTCTGCATGAACGCCACCCGCGAACCGTCGCTGTCACAGCCTGGATCACCGGCCCAGGGCTGGCACGGCGAGGAACGCTGGCCTTCGATGTCGTCGAAGCGGTAATAGGCCAACGCGCCCTTGATCCGGTTGCTGTCGTTGATGGCCCAGTTGGCCCCCAGTTGTGCACCGTACAGCCACTTGTTGTCGCTCTCTTCCTTGTCGCTGCCATTGCTGGTGCTGGTGTCGTTGGTGTACTCCACCGGGAACGCGCCGACGGTGCCGAACACGCCCCAGTCCTGATTGAGCTTGTGGTTGAAATTCGCCGCCACGCCATCGAAGTTCAGGTCGCCGGAATACAACAGGTCAGTGGAGAAAAACGGGTTGGCGAAACGCCCGCCGGTCAGGGTCAACTCGTCCGAGGGTTTCCAGGTCAGGTAGCCCTGGTCGAGCCAGATGTCTTTTTTGCCAAAGCCGCCACCGAGGGTCTGGGTGGTGGATACCGGGTTGTTGTCCGAGCCGGTGCCGATGCGGATGCCCGCCGTCCATTGCGGGGCGATCACGGCCTTCATGCCCAGGCGGGCACGCAGGCGGAACAGGTTTTCCCGGTCTTCGCGGGTATTGAGCAACGGCGGCAGGCTGGAACTGCTGTTGGGGTTGACGTCGTAAGGCCCCTTGTCATTGAGCCGGGCGAAATCGACGATTTCGTTGCTGTTGGTGCCGGAGTAATAGCGCGACTCATCCCGCAAGCGAATGTCGCCATCGAAACTGATGCGTGAGACCCAATCCGGGAAGGTGTTGGGTTGGGCCCAGTTTTCCTGCTTGGCGGTGGCCATGACTTCGGCCTTGACCTGGTCGCGGATCTGCTCACGCACAATGTTCGGCACGTATTGCACCCGCACGTCCCCCGGCGCACCGACCGGCGTTGCGGCGACTGCCGTGGCGGCTTGGCGGGCCTGCACGGCTTCCCGCTCGGCCTGGGCGATCAAGCCATCGGCCTGGTCCTGTTTCAACACGCCCTGCTGCACCAGCAGGCGGATCAGATTGATCGTGGCGTTTTCCGAAGGCGCCGCAGCGGCGGCCGCGTGGCCGGCCAGGCTCAGGGCCACCAGGCCGATCGCCCACGACAATCGATTCACATTGGAAATCATCTGCACACAACTCCTGTTGGCAAACTTTCAAATAGTCGGTTAACCCGGCCGCCGCCCCTGCAAGGACAGGCGCACGGGCAACGTCAGGGAGGCCGGTGGCCGTTCACTCAAATGGGGCGCGGCACGCAGGGCGGAAATCACTTGCTCGTCCACTTGCCGGTTGCCGCTGGACTTGACCAGCTCGACCCGGGTGATTTCGCCCACGGCACTGAGCCAGACATCGGCCTGCAGCGAGAACGCCAGGCTGCGCAGGTCGGGGTTTTCCCGCAGCAAGCGCTGGAAGGTGAACGCCAGGAACTGGCTGTAGGTGCCGTTGCCCAGGCGTCCGCCCCCTGCCCCGGCCATGCCGCCGCCCTTGCCGGCACCGATGTTGAACGCGTCGTTGCCGGACTGGGCATCGCCGTCCATTTGCATCGGGTTCGCCAGGTCATCCACCGGCGACGGCGGCGCCTCTTCCTCGGGCTTGACCTCTTCGGGTTCCGGGGTCGGCTCTGGCTCGACCACTTTCTCCTCGACCTGGGGTTCCGGTTCCTTGGGCTTCTCTGGCGGTGGGGGGGGCGGAGGCGGCAGCGGGATGATGGTCGGCACCTTCGGGGCTTCGCGGCGCACGCCACTCATGTCATTGGCCCACTGCCACAGCAGCCAGGCCGCGACGGCGCCCAGCAGCAGGCCGGCGGCCCACTTGAGCAGACGCAGCGGCGAAGTCTTCACCGGGGGCGGATCGATGGGAAGTCTGGCGGTCATGATCAGCCCTGGCTCGGTTTGCCGGTCACGAGACCGACCTGGGACAGTTCCAGGCGCCGCAACAGATCCAGCACTTCAATGACTTTCTGGTACTGCACCGTCGCGTCGCCACGCACGATCACCGGGAAGTCCGGGCTCTGCGCCTTTTCGATGCGCAGGCGCTCTTCCAGCTCGGCCAGGGTCACCGGGTAGGCATCGAGGAACACCTGCCCGCCATCGTTCACCGAAATCGCCTTGGTCTTGGCCTCGGACAACGACACCGAGGCACTGGCCTTGGGCAGGTTGATCTGGATACCTGACACCTGGGCCGTGGCCGTGAGGATGAACATCACCAGCACCACCATGAGCACATCCACCAGCGGCGTGATGTTGATGCTGTCGACCGCTGCATCATCGTCGTCATCGTGTGAAGCGTTTACGCTAGCCATGGCGACTCCCTCAGGCCGGTACGGACGATTGGACGTGATGACCGCGACGATGAGCCGCTTCACCGGACTGGCCTTCGCCGTGCATCTCCGCCAGGCGCGTGATGAACTCGTCGACAAAGACCCGCATGTCGGCGCTGACTTCCTTGTTACGGGTGATCAGGCGGTTGTAGCCAAACAACGCCGGGATCGCGACGAACAGGCCCATGGCCGTGGCGAGCAATGCCGCGGCCATGCCCGGGGCGATAGCGTTGATGTTCACGTCGCCGGCCATGGCCGTGCCGAGGAACACCACCATGATCCCCAGCACAGTGCCGAGCAGACCGATGTACGGCCCGCCGGCGATGGCGTTGGACAGGGTCGAGAGCTTCGAACTCAGCGCCTGGTTCTCGCGGGTGCGCACGCCATCCATCGAACAACGGATCGCTTCGATGGTGGCCGCTGACACCGACGAGGTGTCCGCGCCCTGCTCACGGCGGGTGCGAATTTCCTTGACGGCCACCAAGTACAAGCGCCACAGCGATGAATGTTGCAAGCGCTGGGCGAGGTCCTGGTCGTCGGCGAACATTTCCAGACGCGTGCCGATCTTGGCGAACTGCTCGCGGAAGGCTTCGTTGGCGGCACGGAGGCGGCTGACCATGCGGTTCTTGCGGATCATGATGATCCACGACTGGAACATCATCAGCACCAGCACCCCGATGATCACCCAAGCGTCGAGCGGCACGGCGTTGAGCAGGAACCCCAGGCTGCCGAAACCGAAACCGGACTGCTCTTCATCGACGCCGTAGGCCACCAGTTTCGATTCGGCGCCCTGGGCATTGGCGTCGGCCAACAGCAACGGCGCCGGGCGAGCCACCTTGGACAGGCGCGCTTCGTCCATGGCGCCGCTGAAAGGCGCGAAGGCTCCGGCGGAGACATCGGCACCCAGGGCGATCGGCGAATTGAACGCCGGCATCGCCACCGCCAGGCTCGCGGTCTCACGCCCGTTGACGTACAGCACGACCCGGTCGCCCGAGGCGGTCAACGCCAGGTGCTGCCACTGACCGGGGTTAAGCGGCTGGGTCGAGACCGCGCGCTGGTCATTGATCGCTACGAACGGCACACCCTGGTTGACCCCAACCAACAGGCTGGTGGCGGCTTCGCGACGGGCCAGGAGCACTTGTTCGCCACTGGCCTGGTCCTGGCGCAGCCAGGTGCTGAAGGTGAACGCCGCGCCGGCACTGTGTTGCAACGACGCACTGGCCGGCAACAACAACGGCTGGCCGTTGAACTGCAAGGCCCGTCCGATCACGCCGTCGATGCTCACGCCGGTCGCGCCCTGGGCATTGTTGCCGTAGGCCGTGGTGTCCCGGGGCGGTACGCCGGTGGCCCCGTCGAAGTGGTACAGCGCGGTGTAGTCCGGGTCGAAGGTCAACTGGCCGCTGCCCGTGGCCGGCGCCTTCTGGTTGCCGTAATACATCCACACGTCCTGGCGCTGACCGCCCTCCACGCTCGGCACGTCGACCCAGATCAGCGCCATGCCCATCAGCGGGTCGAAGCTTTCGATCTGGTGATTGAGCACGGTCTTGTTGTCGGCACTGACGAAACGCAAGTCCGAGCCGTCGTCCTTGACCCCGTCGAAGGTGAAGTTGCCGGTGTGCAAGCGCACCAGCAACGCGGTGCGGCCCAAGGCCTGGGCGATGGCGGCGCCCTGGGGCGTAGTGTCCACCGAAATCTGTTTGCGATAGTGCCAGTCGTCCTGCCACCAGGCGTTGGCGGTCGCCGGAAGCACCAGCCCCAGGCAGATAAACAGGGATAACAATAAGCGTTGCATGGACATGACTCCTGGGTTCAAAACGTCGCTTGCAGGTTGAAGTGCAGGCGCGATTCCTGTTTCGAGGTGTTCGGCCCTTCGAGCAGCGGATAGCCCCAGTCGAGGCTGCCGGACAGCCATTTGCTCAGGCTCGCGCGGGTGCCGAGGCCGACGCTGGCGAGGCTGTAGTCGGCGTCCTGGTCGGGCAGTTCGTCACGCAGATACAGCTGCGCGCCTTCGGCGAAGGCATAGAAGCGCCACTCCTGGACATAACTGCCGAGGAACTTGGCCAGGGATGGGGTACGCAGTTCCTGGGACAGCAGGTAGCCGTCGTCGCCGGTGCGCTCGGCAGCCAGGTAGCCGCGCACCGAGGTGGCACCACCGGCGGAGAATTGCTCGTTGGAAACCAACGGCCCGGAGGCCAGTTGGAAGGCGGCCTTGGAGGCGGTCTGCCAGTCATTGCCGAAGGTGAAGGTGTAATTGCCGTCGCCCTTGAGCACCGCGAAGCTGGGGCTGGCGCGATAGCGCTTGTAGTCGAACTCTTCGTCGGAGCTGCCATAGCCCAGCAGGCTCCGGGTACCCGCCACCAGGCTCAGGCCGAGGCCCAACTGGCTGTTCTCGGTGTAGCGGAAACCGTTATAGGCGAAGGTGAACGGCGCGTACTTGAGCGGCGCCTTGTCACTGGCACCACCCAGGTTCAGCTCTTCCTCGAAGTCCTTGAAATCCACCCCGACCGAAAAGCTGTTGGCCCACGCCCCCGTGGACGGCAGGCTGTAGATCGCCGACACCCCGTAGGAATGCCCTTTGCCCAACACGTTACTGCCGCCGACGGTCGCCACGTTGCTGTCGGATTGGTACCCCGAGAACTGCACACTCCAGCGTTCGCTCAGCGGCGCGGTGTAGGAACCCGACCAGACCTTGGCGTTTTCGGTGTCCTGGGGCGCGGTGAAGAAGGTCAGCGAAACGCTGTGGCCCAGTTGCCAGAGGTTGTTGTAGCCCAGGCTGGCGACCGTGCGCAGCTTTTCGGTGTCGGCACTGTAGTCGTTGTTCAGCCCCAGGCTGGCTTGCCAGGGGTCCTGGTCCTGGACTTGCAAATCCACGTCCATGGTCCCGGGGCGCTGGCCTTCGCGCACCAGCGGCATGACCTGGCGTCCCGGGGTCTTGTTCAACTGCGCCAGCTCTGCCTGGACCCGGGCGAAATCGGGTACCTCGCCTTCCTTCAGCGCCGGCACGTCTTCACGGATTTCAACGGGCGAATAATGCTTGGCCCCGACCACGCGCACCCGACCGATCTTGGTCTCGCTGACTTGCAGGTAGACGATGCCGTCTTCGACTTTCTGCTCTGGCAGCTCGACGAATACCGATTGATAACCGCGGGCCTGATAGGCTTTTTGCAGGGCTTCCCGGGCGCCCTCGATGTCGCTCAAGGCCTTTTGCGGCCCCAGGAACGGGTACACCGCTTCCTCGATGGCCCGGGCATCGAGCACGGTGTTGCCGCGCACGAAGTACTCGTTCACGTCCACCAGGCGCGTCGGCGCCGCTTCGGCCGCCTGCCCGCCTTCGGCGGCAAAGGCCGACGGCCCCCCGACCGCCAGCAGCAGCCAGCCCCACAGCGCCGGCCGCGATTTGAAGAAATGCTCCACACCACCCCCTGAATTCAAAGTACGGCTCAATTGCTTATGGTCGATGTCGTGGCGTGCCGGGCCAGCCAGGTGTGCAGCAGCGCGAAGTTCAAGGAGAACTCCGGCATTTGCAGCAAGGCGCCACAGAACACTTCACCGATGATTTTCTCGATGAGCCGCACCGCCCGCGCATCGCCCAGCAGTGTGGCGAGGTCTTTACTCAGGACGTTGAAGCTCCAGACCTTCTGGTTCAGGTCCAGGCCGACGAACCAGCGGAACAGCAGGTTGTAATTGAGTTGTTCGTAGAGTTGCTGCTCGCTGGGCACCGAATAGAGCAGTTGCAGCAGGAGGATGTGCATGGCGGTTTGCGGTGCGATCAGCATCTGGGCACCGGCGTTGAGGCCCTGCAGCACGTCGCGATGGTCATCCAGCAGGTCATCGATCTGCGGACGCAGCAAGACCAGTGAATGGCCTTGTGGAATGTAGCTGGACACTTCCTTGAGCGCGCCCTGCCAGTCATCCTGGGAAACGATCCAGACCCACGGCGCGCCGTAGCGATACACCGAGACCGGCTGCTTGCGCGCCGCCTCGACGATCTTCGACAGCCGCTGGTCAAGCTCCTGCATGCCCACTTTCGAATAACGTTCCATAGTCCCCATCGCCTCACTCCCGGCTTCGCGCCCCGGCTCCAAACGACCTGAAAGGTCCCCTCGAACACGTCACACAGGCATGACGGGAATGGCGATGTGCTACCGAACTTTTGTCATGAAAGCTTCATTTTGGAGGGTAAGGAGGGGATGGGATCTTGTGGGAGTGTTCAACCATGTGATGGGCAACACCGAACCCTGTGGCGAGGGAGCTTGCTCCCGTTGGGGCGCGAAGCGGCCCCGGGGACCTGCCGACTCGGTGTATCAGGAAAATACCTTGGGGGCCGCTGCGCAGCCCAGCGGGAGCAAGCTCCCTCGCCACAGACGGTCCGGGGCAATGAGTACCGGCCTTATCACGACCAGATGGCTTCCACGACAGGTTCTCGGGTGTTCACGACAATTACGTCCCCCGTCAATCTCCTAGTGTGGGAGCGAGCCTGCTCGCGATGAGGCCGCCAGGTTCCGCGGGTTATTGGTGCTGCACCTGCACCATTGAACTCACCTGCACCCGCGCCTGCATCTGTTCCGCCCCACCACCCCGGCGCATGCCGCGTACCGGACAGGCGTCGAGGTAGTCCAGGCCGATCGCCAGTTTCAGGTGACGATCGGGAAGGGTCAGGCGGTTGGTCACGTCGAAGCTGTACCAGCCATCGTCCAGCCAGGCTTCGGCCCAGGCGTGGCTTGCCAGATGGCTTTCATCTTCGGTGCACAGATAGCCGGAAACATAGCGCGCTGGAATACCCAGGCTGCGCGCGCAGGCCAGGAAGGCGTGGGTATGGTCCTGGCAAACCCCCGTTCCACCGGCAAACGCCTCGGCGGCGGTGCTGTTGACCGCTGTCGTGCCGGGGCTGTAGGGCATCCGCGCCGCCAGGCCGTTCATCAGGTCGGTCAAGGCCGAACGATCACGCCGGCCGGCGCATTGTTCGACGGCGAAGGCACTGAGGGTCTCATCCGCCTGGGTGAGGCGGCTGGTGCGCAGAAACGGCAGCGGTGACTGAGAGTCCGGTTCCATCGCGATGGACTGATGGATTTCCACCTCGCCATACGCCGTCAGCACCAAGGCACCGTGGGGCTCGTCCATGGTCATCACGTGGAGAATGTTGCCATAGGGGTCAATCTGGCTGCGCACCAGTCGCGGCAGTTCCAGATGCCATTCCAGGATGCGCTGGCGCTGAGTATCCCGAGGCGTCAGGCGCAGGAACTGGATGCTGGTGCAGACTTCATCGGCGTAGCTGTAAGTCGTGTCGTGGCGTATGGACAGTTTCATACGACCTCCAGGTAAGACTCATGGACGGTCTGGCCCAAGTGGCGGATCTGACCAATCAGGTCGGTCAGCCATTGATGCAGGCCCGACGCCAGGATTTCGTCGATCCCGGAATAGCGCAGGCGCGCATTCAGCTCGGCGGCCAGGCGTTGTGCCGGCCGACCGTTGTTGCCCGGCAAGCTGGCGAGGATATGGTCCAGTTCCTCGATACAGGCATGCAGCGAGCGTGGAACGTCGGCCCGCAACAGCAGCATCTCGGACACTTGCTCGGCATTGGGCGCGTTGCGGTAGATCTCGTTGAACGCCTCGAACGAAGACAACGCGCGCAACAAGGCACTCCACTGGTAATAGCCACGGGCCGAGTTGTCGCTGACCTCCTCCGATTCCTCGCCGAACATTTCATAGCGAGCATCCAGCAGGCGCAGGGTGTTGTCGGCCCGTTCGATGAAGGTCCCCAGGCGGATGAAACAATAGGCATCGTTGCGCATGATGGTGCCCGATGTCGCGCCACGGAACAGGTGCGAACGCTCCTTGACCCATTCGCAGAAATGGCTGATGCCGTAGCGCCCCAGGCCATTGCTGGCGATGTTGCGCATTTCCAGCCAGGTGGCGTTGATGTTTTCCCACATGTCAGCGGTGATGCGCCCGCGCACGGCATGGGCATTGGTCCGCGCGGCTCGCAGGCAGCTATAGATACTGCCGGGGTTGGTTTCGTCCAAGGCGAAGAAATGCAGCATGCGCTCGGTGTTGAGGGCGTCATAACGGTCGTTGTAGTCGTCCAGCGTACCGGCCGCCAGCAGCGACATCGCCAGTTCGGCATGGCCATCGCTGCGTCCGGCCTGGGGCATCAGCGACAGCGAATAACTGACTTCGAGCATGCGCGCCAGGTTCTCGGCGCGCTCCAGGTAGCGGGACATCCAATAGAGGTCCGAAGCAGTTCTTGAAAGCATGTCTTAGTCCTCTACTACCCAAGTGTCTTTGGTGCCGCCGCCCTGGGACGAGTTCACCACCAGCGAGCCTTCGCGCAACGCCACGCGGGTCAGCCCGCCGGGCACCAGGCGCGTTTCCTTGCCCGACAGCACGAACGGACGCAGGTCGATGTGGCGCGGCGCGATGCCGCTTTCGACAAAGGTCGGGCACGTGGACAGGCTCAAGGTCGGCTGGGCGATATAGGCTTCGGGACGGGCCTTGAGGCGTGCGCGGAAATCTTCGATCTCCGCCGCGCTGGCGGCCGGCCCCACCAGCATGCCGTAGCCGCCGGAGCCCTGGGTTTCCTTGACCACCAGATCCGGCAGGTTGGCCAACACATGGGACAGGTCCTGGGGCTTGCGACACTGCCAGGTGGGCACGTTTTTCAGGATCGGTTCTTCGGTGAGGTAGAAGCGGATCATTTCGTCGACGTAAGGGTAGATCGACTTGTCGTCGGCCACGCCTGTGCCGACCGCGTTCGCCAGCACCACGTTGCCCGCACGGTAAACAGCGATCAGCCCGGGCACGCCCAGCATCGAATCGGGGTTGAACGACAGCGGGTCGAGGTAGGCATCGTCAAGGCGACGGTAAATCACGTCCACCTGTCGAGGGCCGGCGGTGGTGCGCATGTACACGTGGTCGTCCCGCACGAACAGATCGGCCCCCTCCACCAGCTCCACGCCCATTTCACGGGCCAGGAAGGCGTGTTCGAAATAGGCACTGTTGAAGCGTCCCGGCGTCAGCACCACGGCAGTGGGGTTTTCCAGGGGGCTTGAGCTCTTGAGGGTGTCGAGGAGCAGGTTCGGGTAATGATCGATGGGGGCCACGCGCTGGGCGGCGAAGAGCTCGGGGAACAGGCGCATCATCATTTTGCGGTCTTCGAGCATATAGCTCACGCCGCTGGGCGTGCGCAGGTTGTCTTCCAGCACGTAGTAGCTGCCGTCACCGTCGCGAACCAGGTCGACACCGGCGATATGGGCGTAGATGCCCCGGTGCAGGTTCAGGCCCTGCATCGCGATCTGGTAGCCCTCGTTGGCCAGGACCTGCTCGGGGGGGATGATTCCCTCCTTGAGGATGTGCTGCCCATGGTAGATGTCGGCCAGGAACATGTTCAGGGCCTGGACCCGCTGGATGCAGCCACGCTCGACCATCTGCCATTCACTGGCCTTGATGCTGCGGGGAATGATATCGAAGGGGATCAGGCGCTCGGTGCCCTGCTCGTCCCCGTAGAGGGTGAAGGTGATGCCGGCCCGATGGAACAGCAGGTCGGCTTCGCGGCGGCGTTGCTCGAGCAGTTCAAGCGGGGTGTCCGCCAGCCAGCGCGAGAAGGCTTGGTAATGCGGGCGGCAGTCACCCTTTGCGTCATACATTTCATTAAAAAAAGCGTGGGGCATAGCCAACTCCCAGCCGCGTTCTACACGGCATTTCTTATCACTTCGTCATTCCGACGGTTCGGCCTAGCCTTGCTTTAAACCCTGCTTGATTGCGTGCGGTCCTGGGATTGCCCTCTGTTGCTCTTCATGGATGGTGTGTCCTGGCCTGAAAAGCCGGGTTTTCAATACTTAGCAAAGGGTGTGCCTAAGCGTGACGGTGGCACGTACTGAATAGAAGAAGCATTGCAAAACCGCAAAAAGGCGAAATTATTTTTCGATCCAGCGACATGAATGACCCTAAATGCTGGCGCCCTTTGTCTCGAGCGCTAACTTGAGCCGCCCTTGAGCGGGTGAAATGGGACAACGGCGCCCCACAACAGGGAAGTTTTTACTCATTCGTCCACGGTTGATCCTTCAGGCGCCGCGAACAACTCCAGGTGGCGCGAACCTCAACGCACTGCAACGTTGCAGGAACATGCCCGGATTCATACCCTCGCCCCACCTTGAAGCAGCCAGGCCGTCCACCTCCGCTCATCCATGACCGGGCAGCGATCGAACCATTGGCGATTTCCAAGGGCCTGCTTCCTCGTGACCTGTCGCGGGTTACCCGAAACAATCAGACGCCTGTGCACGGAGCGTAGACCACTTCCTTCAAGTCGCGGGCAGGTTGCCTCTGGCTGCCGTACAAAAAAAATGCCCGGGACGCAGGTCCCGGGCATTTTTGTGTTTCAGTGCAGCAGAATCAGAACGTCACGCTGGCGCTCAGCTTGGCGGTACGCGGCTCGCCGACAGCGACCTGCAACTGGCTGCCCGTGGAAGACGGGTAGTACTGCTTGTCGAACAGGTTGTCGACGTTCAATTGCAACGAGGTCTTGTGCCCCATCACCGGTGCTTCCCAGCGCAGGAAGGCGTCGGCGACGGTGTAGCTGCTCAGCCAGAAATCGTTGGCGTTGTTGGCGGCGCGTTCGCCGACGTAGCGAGCGCCGGCACCGGCGTGCCAGGCGCCGAATTCGGCCGGCACGTTCAGGTGGTGGGTCAGGTAGAGGCTGGCGGTGTGTTTAGGCGCATCGGCCAAGCGATGACCTTCGTCATCCGGGTCGTCGAGGATTTCCGTGTGGGTGTAGGCGTAGGTACCGATCAGGTCCCAGCGGTCGGCCAGACGCCCGGTAATATCCAGCTCCAGGCCTTGGGAGCCGACTTTGCCGGCGGCTTCCGAGAGGGTCACGCCATTGACCGTGGAGGATGTCACGACGTTTTTCTTCACGATGTCGAACAGGGCCAGGTTGATGTTCAAGCCTGGCAGAGGATCGTACTTGGCGCCCACCTCATAGCTGCGGCCTTCTTCTGGATCGAAGGTATTGCCAGCGTCGTCCACGGTATCGTTCGGCTTGAACGACCGACTGTAGTTACCGTACAGCGACAGCGCGTCGGTGGCCTTGTAGACCAGACCCAGGAATGGCACGAAAGCATCGCCGTTGTCGTCGCGGTTCACCACATACCGGCTGCCCAGACCCTGGTCGCTATATTGGTCATAATGCTGGTAACGGCCACCCAAGACTACAATCCAACGATCATCGAGATGCCAGTTATCCTTGAGATAAACCGAACTCGAATTCAACTGATTACGCAGATCACTTTGGGCAGCGCTGACCAGGCTGGGCTCAGGCAGGTTGCCATAGACGGGTGCAGTGATATCGAAACCGCCTCGCGCGGTGTTGCGATAGGTCTTGCCACGAAACTGATCGGACACTTGATTATCGACGCCAACCAACAGGTCATGGCGCTGGCCGAACAGCTCTTGTTTGCCGATGAAGTCCCAGCTCGCGTAACGGGTCTCATCATCGTAATGGGCGCCGTTGGCTGCCCGGCGTAATGCAGTGCCAGTCAATGCGTTGGGCTGAGCGATCGAAAGACTGTACCGGTCATTGTTCCAGCCATAGGTAATCCGCGTTTTCCACGCGTCGCTCAACTCATACTCGAACCGAGCCGTCGCCGTTTCGCGAATACCGACACTCTTGGCCCAAGGCTCATCGAGGCGCTTGTCGTAGTCGATATCCGCCGGATGCCCGTTGGTGAACACCGTACCCCGGTCAAACGGATTGGAGTATTCGTTGTACTCATAACTCAGGTTCAACGAGGCCCGCTCACCCGTCCAAGCCAGGGACGGCGCCACCAGCGTGCTCTCATTGACGCCGTAGTTGCGCCAGTAGTCCTCGTGGCCGCGCTCGGCAATCAGGCGATAGGCCAGGCCGGTATCGCCCAGCGGCCCGGTGGTGTCCAGGCCCATGGTGCCACCGCCTTCGCTGTAGGCCGAGCCGCTCAGCGTGGTGCTTTGGGTGTATTCCGGTTTCTTGCTGATGACGTTGATCAGGCCGCCGGGCTCCAGTGCGCCGTACAGCATCGAGGCCGGGCCCTTGAGCACTTCGACGCGGTCGGTGGTGGCGCTGAAGTTGTGGCCCAGGTTCGAACGCACGCCGTCGCGCAGGATCGAGCCGTCGTCGTTGGTGCCGAACCCGCGCTTGACCAAAGAGTCCCGCGAGCCGCCCAGGGTATTGCCCTGGCTGACGCCGCTGACGAACTTCATCGCATCATCCAACGAACGTACCTGGTAATCCGACAAGGTCTGCTGGGTCACCACGTTGATCGACTGCGCCTCTTCCTTGATCGGTACATCGCTCTTGCTCGCCGTGCTGGCTTGCGACGCCGTATAGCCCTCGTCCTGAGTGACACGACTGCCCTGGATATCCGTGGCTGGCAGTTCAACAGCGTCCTGTGCCCACAACGGGCTTGCAATGAAGCAGCAGGACAGGGTTGGCAACACACACTGGATGAAGACGTTGCGATTTGCGAGGGAGGTGGAACGATTCAAGACGCGCACTCATGGAAGGGACGTTAATGAGAGAAAATATACTTTGAGAATCATTCCCAGTAAATATTTTGTATCAAATGATGATCACCCCGAACCTCTGTGCAAGTTCGCTCCCACAAGATGATGTCAAATCGCCCAGCGCCCTAAAGCTTTGCCGCTCGCGGTCGAATGTATTCCATTGAGAGATTTTTTTGCCCAGGAGCAGCGGCATGCAGACGTTAAAGGCCTTGTACGAGTCTATCGAAATGCAGTTTTTCGATACCCTCACCAAAAAGCTGTCGAGCCTTTTCCTGTTGGTGCTGGTCAGTGGCTTGTTGTACTGGGTGGCCGTCAGCGCCCGCGCCGAGATCCTGCCGCTGTTGCGCAACGCGCAGCTGGATGGCGCCTTGCTGGGGCAGATCGAAGGCCGGCTCGACAGTCTTACCCACGCCCTGCTCTTCGGCGCGGTCCTGACGCTGGGCATGATCAGTTTCATGGTCTGGTATTTCCGCCACCTCATCGTGCGCCCCGTCACCGCCATGACCAAGGCCCTGGAAGAGATCGCCAACGGCGAAGGCGACCTGTCCAAGGACCTGCCGCTGGTGACCCACGACGAGATCCGCGTGTTGGCCAGCACCTGCAACCGATTCCTGGCCAAGCAGCGGGAGATCATCAGCAATGTCCAGGCGCTGACTGTGCACATCGCCGTCGAGTCGGCCCGCTCGCTGAAGAACATCAGCGACTCCAGCGACAGCGCCACCCACCAGGCCCGCTTCGCCAAGGAAGTGATGGACCAGAGCAACACCGCCGTGGGCCGCATCGAAGAAGTCTCGCGCCAGACCCAGGGCATCTCCAGCACCACCGCCCAGAACCTGAGCATGGCCCGCGACTCCTACGCCGAGCTACTGGAAGTGACCGGCAACATCAGTGAGATTTCCAGCAGCCTCAGTGAGTTTGCCACCCTGGTGAGCGCCTTGAACCAGCGCTCCTCGAGCATCAAGTCGATTGTCGGGTTGATCCAGCAGATCTCTGCCCAGACCAACCTGCTGGCCCTCAATGCCGCCATCGAAGCTGCCCGGGCCGGCGAAAGTGGCCGTGGCTTCGCGGTGGTGGCCGATGAAGTGCGCACCTTGGCACAGAATGTCAGCCGGGCCACCGACGATATCTCGCGCAACATCGACGCCATGCTCGAGGAAGTCAGCTCCACCCACGAGCAGACCACGCAGATCAGCCACAGCGCCCGGGAAACCCAGAAAGTGGTGGAACGCGCCTCCGGCCATTTCGAAAGCATGATCGTCGATTTCGAATCCACCAACGGCAAGCTGGCGGACATCGCGACCCACATCCAGCAGTTCGCCGACAGCAACACCGGGATCAACGACCGGGTGACCCAGATTCACGCCGACAGCCAGTTGATCGACCAGCGCATGCAGCATTCGGCAACGGCCACCCGTGACCTGTCCGGCGTGGCCGAAAAGGTCCAGGCGTTGCTGGGTCGTTTCGTGCTCGGACACGGCAAGCTGGATGCCGCCATTACCCGCGCCAGCGAGTGCCGCGACACGCTCCAGGTCCGCCTGGAGGCGCTGCAACGCGAAGGCCTGAACCTGTTCGATCAGAATTACCAGCTGATTCCCGGTACCGATCCCAAGCAGTACATGGCCAGCTACACCGAACGCTTTGCCCAGGTGTGCCAGGAAGAATGCGACAAACTCACCCGCAGCACGCCGGGTGGCAAGGTTTCGTTCATTGTCGACAGCAAGGGCTACTGCCCGGTGAACAACAGCTGGGTCTCCAAGCCGCCCACCGGCGACCGATCAGTGGATTTGCCGGTATGCCGCAACAAGCGAATCTTCAACGACCCGATCGGCCTGCGCGCGGCAGGCAACGTTCAGCGCTTCCTGCTGCAGACCTACCTGCGCGATACCGGGGAAATCATGACCGAGATCGACGTGCCGTTCTTCTTCGGAGGCCGCCATTGGGGCAACTTGCGGGTGGGCTTCGATGCGGCGGTGTTGTTGGCGGAGTGAGGGGGCGCTCAAAAAGGGATCTGTGGTGTATGCACCTCTTGAAACTCCCCCAAAAACAACTGTGGGAGATTTTCGGATCTGCCGGGGCCTTGGTATGCTCGGTCTGCGAACCCACACGCAGCTCCCCCCGTCCTGCTGGTCGACACCCAAGCCCCACTGCCCGAACGCCATCCTGTGTCAGCGAACGCCTGCACGCCACACTTGATTACCTGACGCTGGTGGCCTGTCGGTCAAGAGGCTGAGCCGTGTGGCGACCTTTTCGGCCTTTCACTTCCACCGTCAATTCACCGCTTTCGTCGGCGTGCCGGTCTCACGTTATGTTCAACTTATGCGACTACGACGGGTAGCCCATCGCCTGGCCGCCCTCGCGGATCATTCGATACTGGACGCCGCACTCGGTGCAGGGTTTGAAAGTCCCGAGGCATTTTGCAGGGCGTTCAGACGGGCGTTCGGCATGACGCCGAGTGCATTCAGGAAGGAACCGAACTGGCAAGTCTGGAATGCGGTGTTCACCATCCCTCACTTTTCCAGGAACATCATCATGCAAGTACGAATCGTGGAATTCCCCGAAGCCAGAGTCGCTGCGCTAGAGCATTACCTCCCCCAGACTTCCGCTTCGCCATCTGCGGTGAGATTCACGAGGCCGTGGCGCCAAATGAATCCAGCGTGCAAGAGCGCGTCATTCCCGGCGGTCGTTGCGCTGTGGTGCGGTACACAAGGTCACCGGACCACATCGGTGAAACGATCTATCCGGTTTACCGCGACTGGCTGCCTACCAGTGGGGAGGAACTGCGAGACCATCCATTGTTCTTCCACTACCTGAGCGTTTATCCCGAGACACCGCAGGATCAATGGCAAACGGATATCTATATTCCGATGCAATAGCAGCGATTGAGCGGCCTACGCCCTGAACTGGCGACCACCTGATTATCTCCACCAGCCGCGGTGCCTGAATCCTCCAAGACAGATCACATGAAAGGTAATTGGCAATACAGCACTGTACCGGCTACTTTCTAAGGTAGAACTGATCCTGGTCGAGCAGAGAGAATTCTACATGACTTCCTCTTCGGGGCTGCATCTGGCTACACCGGTCTTGTCGGTCGTCGAACCGCGAGGATTGCCAGTACGTACGGTGCGTTACCATCGCCGTGTCGAGAACAAGCCGCTCGACACCCGCGTCAATCGTCAAGCTTATGACGCTTTGGGGTGCTTGGTGGCGCAGTGGGATCCACGTATGTGGGCCTTGGTGGAGGAAGGGTCCATGGCACCGGCGAATCAGACCTCGATCCATAATCTTTCCGGTCAGGTGTTGGCTCAGAACAGTGTCGATGCCGGCTGGCGCTTGAGCTTGTTGGGAGAGGCGGGACAAGTGCTGCACCGCTGGGACAGCCGGGGTACTCAAGTATCTATCGAATACGATCGATTGTTACGACCGGTGACGGTGCTCGAACAAGGTCAGGGGGAGCTTGAGCGATGCGTAGAACGCTTGACCTACGCAGGTCCCGAGGCCAGTACAAAGAATCTATGCGGGCAATTGGTTCGCCACGATGATCCAGCTGGAAGCGTGCAGTTGCTCGAGGCGGACTTGAATGGCGGTATCCTGCTGCAGTCTCGGTATTTTTTACGTCAGGAAATGCTGCCGGACTGGCCGTTGGAGCAATCACTGCGTGATGAGTTGTTGGAGTCCGAGGAAAACCGCTCCACCACGCAGCATCATTATAATGCACTGGGTGATGTCCTGAGTCAGACCGACGCCAAGGGCCATCGCCAGCGTTTTACCTATTCGGTGGATGGACTTTTGCACAGTGTCTGGCTGCAACTGGCGGGGCAAACCGAGCAGTTGTTGGTATCGATGGTGGGCTACAACGCCTTCGCTCAGGTCGAGACAGAAATCGCCGGCAATGGGGTCGTCACCACAGCTGATTATTCTCCTGTCAACGGCCGACTCATGCATCTGCTGGTGAATAGAGCTAACGGTACGTGTTTGCAGGACATCAGCTATAGCTACGATCCCGTGGGCAATATCCTGAGCGTTCGCGATGAGGCGCAGCCTATACGTTTTTTCAATAACCAACGCACTGAGCCACACAACACTTATCGCTACGACACGCTTTATCAATTGATTGAGGCCACTGGACGAGAAACCGCAGCAGGGCAACAAGGGCCCGCGCTGCCGGCATTACAGCCGACGCCCGTTGATCCAAATCAGCTGAGTCAATTTACTCAGACTTATTGCTATGACGCGGGGAATAACCTAACAACCTTGAGGCATGTCGGCGCGCAATCCTACACCCGTGAAATGCAGGTAGGCGCCCTCAGCAATCGTAGTGTGCCGAAAGAAATCGAGTTGGCCACGGCGTTTGACGATAATGGCAATCTATTGCTATTGCAGCCTGGACAAGGATTGAGCTGGGATCTACGCAACCAGCTGCAGCACGTCACCCTGGTAGAACGGTTCGAAGCGGCCAATGACGATGAGGTATATCACTATGACGGGAGCGGGCAGCGAGTGCGGAAAATTCGACGCAGCCAAGCCCGCAAGATGTCGCACCGGGCCGAGGTACGCTATTTACCAGGCCTGGAGTTACGTACCAACACGGCCAGTGGAGAAATTCTGCAGGTGATCAGCGTGTCCGCCGGGCGCAGTAGCATACGGGTGCTGCATTGGGATGCCGGGCAACCGGACAATATGAGCAATGATCAACTGCGTTACAACATAAGCGACCACTTGGGTAGCAGCAGTATTGAACTGGACCAACAAGCGCGCCTGCTCAGCCAGGAAGGCTACTATCCATACGGGGGGAGTGCTTGGTGGGCGGGGCGCAACGCCATCGAGGCAAGTTACAGGACTGTCCGTTACTCAGGGAAAGAACGTGATGTCACAGGGCTGTACTGCTACGGTTTTCGCTATTATGCGCCGTGGCTCAGCCGCTGGATCAATCCGGATCCAGCGGCTGCGATCGACGGTTTGAACCGATTCAGGATGGTTAGGAATAACCCGATTACTCTAATCGACCAAGACGGGCTTCAACCCATCTACCCAGTCTTAGGCGCTTTTCTCAGCGATGTATTCCACGATCCTGACTATGCTCGAAGCGGCAGCTACCTACTGGCGCCAGGCGAATCGGCTGATTATGCCCCTATAGCAATATGGGATAATCGAATTCATGTCGGCACTGCCAGCCGACACATGGGAATTCGTCCCAGTAGCGAGATAGGTTTCCCGCACTTTGTCGGTGAAATAACAGGACGAGAAATCACCAATAGTTCTGGTCATTACAGGCCTCCGACAGGACTAGGAAACCTGATCCCCGAAGGGTATACGTACAAAGAAGAGTACACCTTCACTAGTGATGCTCCTATACGGTTGACTATGTTCTCGTCGCCTGAGGATTATGTGAATAAGGTGACGGAATTCAGAACATTCAGTAACGAGCTGGACAAAGCCAAGGGTGTATTAAGTTTTCTCAAAGAGCACGCATTGTATGAGCGAGCCAGTCTCTCTGCCCACACGTATGAAAATGTGCACATCACTGGGCTTTTCCGAGCAGGCGGTGAAGACATTGAACCAGGCTTTGAAGAGGTTTTTTCGAGCCTGAAAGCGGAAACCACACGCCTTCAGACAGCAAGTTATTGGGGCGGAACGTCCAAAGATCCCAAAGGGCCAGCTGCACAGTTAAAAATGTTAAACAAAAAAATAAATGCAATGGAAACAATCAGAACGAATGACAGTACGGTCTCCCGTAGGCCTTACTCTGCGATTCAGGCACTTATTGAGCCGTCCCGTTCAGCGCGACAACCGACTATGGGCGGTTCTGCAAATCAAACCAGCCTACGGGTAGCTCCTCGGCACAGAAAATCCAGCCTGTTCTCTTGGTTTAACTCGAGGATGAGGCGTTAAGGAGGACGGGATAGCCAGGATGCGCAAGCGCGCTTGCAAACACCAGTTCCTTGCTCACATTCGATTGAACTTGGGCTGCCCCCATGGAGCAGCCCTGCGTGCTTGCCCCTCCACTGTTCTTCCATGACCTGAGCGTTATGCCGAGACACCGCAGTTTCAATGGCAAACGGATGTCTATATTCCGCTGCAATGATGGAACAGGTAGCTTTCAACTTATCTGTGGTGTATGCACATCTTGAGACCCAACCCAAAACAACTGTGGGAGCGAGCTTGCTCGCGAAGGCGGGGGATCAGCGACATCATCGTCAACTGACACTCCGTCATCGCGAGCAAGCCCGCTCCCACAAGGGTTACATCATCCACTGGCCATCAGCGGTTCAACAGCACTTGGGCCCACCCTTGCCGCCGTAACGGGCCTCCTGGCGTTCGCGGAAGAACGCCTCGTAGTCCATCATCGGTTTGTCCGGGTGCTGGGTTTGCATGTGCTCGACGTAGTTGTCGTAGTCGGGCATGCCGACCATCAGGCGGGCGGCCTGACCGAGGTATTTACCCAGGCGACTCAAGTCAT
>NZ_FMTK01000043.1:0-2060 GCF_900100025.1 Pseudomonas sp. NFACC56-3
AGGAGTGATTTGGATAGATGAGGGCGGGTGTTTTTTTGAATGAAAAAGGGGACAGATTTATTTAGGTCAGGAAAATAAATCTGTCCCCTTTTCTCGAGCGCCACGGATCTTGAATCGCTAGGACTTCGGGTTATTCAAGACGGTCCTTTGGATGCGCGTTTTGCTGAGCATATATTTTTACGTACGGATGGAAGCGCGATTACGAATCTCGGCAGCATGAAAACAATTATTCTAGAGAAGATAAAATGATAATTGCTATCAATTTTGACACGCTGGTAACGTTTGATTGTACGTACGGTGAGTGGGCTTTTGGTCAGAGTGATTTAAGGGTTTTTGTCGAAAAGGGGTTGATAATAAAAAAAGCCAGACTTCTTAGGGAGTCCCAAGGAGTTAGGGTTGTTGAGGGAGATGGTGAAACGGATGGGGCAGTGGAAAGTCTCTTTCCTTTTCATTATTTGTATGATCCGGTAAAGGGGGTTGAATACGTAGAATGGGAAAGGAACGAAGGGTGTTTAAAGGCTCGTTCTCGTGATGGAGAACGTAGTGTTTATAAGTGCGGATCCGAAAAGTCAAATTCGTTGTATGAGTATGTGGGCGGGTGTTGGTTTGTATTTTCAGGAGTAACGTTCGCCAAAAGAGAGATCCATGAGTACGCTTCTGGTAATAGGAGAGCTTCGGGCAACAAGTTTTTTGAAGAGGTTGGGAAGCAAGAGGCTGTTGTTCAAGCAAATGAAAAGTATCTGCTGGAAGGGGTGATTAACGCTTCACCCGGCCCCGGGTGGATGTCTTTGGAAATACACGCTCAGTCTTTTTGTATTGAGATTTCTGATTGCTAATTCCGCAGTGGAAAAAGGGGACAGATTCTGAGGGGTCCCCACAAATCTATTCCAATGCCTGCGGGAAAAGGGGACAGATTTGAATGGCACTTACTTAGCGAATAAGCGCTTGAACTGAAAGCGAAAAATGAAGAGGGGCTGGTCTTGGTCTACGGTGATAGTTGCGAACACCGATCAAGCAAGGGCACGTGGGTGTAACTAGTTTTGTGTAAACGAAATTTTTTAATTTTTACAAGGATTTATCAATGCGCTATTTCGGCTCGTCTCTCCTCCTGGTCATGACATTGCTTCTGTCAGCCTGCAATACCACCCCTTACGACAAAGCCACCGTCTACTACGACCGAATACAGTTCCCCACTCAACTGGTCAAAGATTATCCAGAGCTGACCGGCCCCATTCTTCAGCATGGCCGGTGTTCCGTGATCATCTCAACCCCCGGTTCGAGCACAGGCACCTACTATTTCTGCACTTATGCACTGACCGCCAATGACCTGTATGTGCAGGGATGGGATGCCAAAGCCCTGAAATATGTCGAAATCGCCCACGTGGAGCTATCGGCGCTTAGAAAAGTCGCCCTGCATACCTTCTTTCGTACCAGTCAGCTCCAGCTAACCGAGGAGCGGCGTCAGTTGGCGCTGAGCGCGTCTATTGATGAGGGCGGTTATGTTGATTCGGCGGCCACGGAGCGCTTGTTCGATGCGATCAAAAACAAAGGAGTGCCCGTGGTGAAAAGCGAAGGCATGATCAACCCCCCAGCTCCGCCTTCGCCGATGATCATTCCGATCGTTATTCCAAAGTAAAAGGGGCGGGGCAGACTTAGAGCGGGCGATGACCCGATGTCTTGAGGATCAAAAACATGACGATCCACCGCTTTCGACTGTACCCCCAAGGAAGAAATACGCGGGACGCTGGTCGATCATGGCGAACGGCAACTGGCGCCTGACATTTCAATTTCGCGACGGAAATGCTTATGTCTTGGACTACGAGGATTATCATTGATGAACTTGCACAACCCGCCCCATCCTGGTGAGTTCATTACCGAGATCTATCTGGAGCCGAACAGTATCAGCGGGCGTGAGCTGGCAGAAAAGCTTGGTGTGGCCTCTTCGACCCTGAGCCAGGAAAAGGAGACAGATTTATTTTTCAAGGCATGCATCGAAAATAAATCTGTCCCCTTTTCTTCTTGATGTTCCCAAAGCGGCCACAGGGACCACATATAACCCA